>NZ_JBEZCZ010000006.1:0-229856 GCF_040647875.1 Micromonospora sp. NPDC049230 | reverse complement strand
GACGAGTACGGCTCCGACAAGAGCTGGGACTCCAAGGACAAGGACGAGGACGAGTACGGCTCCGACAAGAGCTGGGACTCCAAGGACAAGGACGAGGACGAGTACGGCTCCGACAAGAGCTGGGACTCCAAGGACAAGGACGAGCACGGCTCGGACGAGGACCGCTGGGAGAAGGAGCGGGAGTTCGTCTACTACGGCGAGGCCAAGATCGACAAGGATGCCAAGCCGGGTCGCTACGAGCTCAAGGGTTCGTGCGGCGAGGGCGAGCTCGTCGTGCTGCCGCACGGCGGTGTCGACGGTGGTGACGGTGGCGCCAGCACCGGTACCGACCGTGGCCTGGCCACCGGCGGGGCGGGTCTGCTCGGCGCTGCCGCGCTGGGCGGGATCGTGCTGATGCGTCGCCGGCGGACCGATGGTTCGCTCGTCTGACGTGACGACGACACGGGCCGGCGGCCGTCACGGGAGACCGTGGCGTGCCGCCGGCGCGGCCGTCGTCGTCACCATGGCCATGATCGGCGCCGGCATGATCGGCGCCGCACTGAAGACCACTCCCCCGGCCCGCCCGCCGCAGCCACTGGCCCAGGCCGGTCCGACGGTGAGCGGGCCGACCGCCACCGCCAACCCACCTGCCGACGGACAGCCAGCCGGACCGGGGGACGTACCGGCCGGGCTGGCGCGCTCCGTGCCGACCAGCATCGAGATCCCCCGGATCGGCGTCCACGCGACGATCATGTCGCTCGGCACCAACCCGGACGGCACCGTCCAGGTCCCCCCGTTGGAGCAGGCCGACCAGGCCGGCTGGTACGAGCCGGGCGCGAGCCCCGGCGAGACCGGTAACGCGGTCATCGTCGGGCACGTGGACTCGGCGAAGCTCGGCCCGGCGGTCTTCTTCGACCTCGGCGCTCTCGTTCCCGGCGACACGATGACGGTGCAGAGGGCGGACGGCCGGCCCGCCACGTTCCGGGTCGACTCGGTGGCGTCGTACCCGAAGACGGCCTTCCCCACCGAGTTGGTGTACGGGCCCGGTGACCGGCCCGGCCTGCGGGTGGTCACCTGCGGTGGTCAGTTCGACGAGGCCGCCAAGAGCTACCCGGACAACATCGTCGTCTTCGCCACCCTGGCGGGGTGACCCGCGGCGAACGACAGCGGTCCGGCCGGTCGGGGGTGACCCGACCGGCCGGACCGCGTCCGGCGTACCTGACTCAGGCGGCTGCGGAGGTCCGCACCAGGGTGCGGATCTGGCGCAGCAGCACCGACAGGGCGGCGAGATCCGCCCGCGACTCGTCGAACTCCCCCATCGCCCGGCGGGCGCGGTGGATCGAGGTGGCGTTCGACTGCTCCCACTGCTGCACCCGCTCGTGCGGCGGCAGATCCTCCGGAGTGGAGCCGAGCACCTCCGCGGTGAGCGCGGCCAGCGCGGCGTACAGGTCGTAGCGCAGCGCCATCCGGGCCAACGTCTGCCAGCGGTCCTCACGGGGCAGCAGGGAGATCTTCGACAGCAGCGAGTCCACCCGGAACAGGTCGGACAGCACGAAGTAGACCGAGGCCACCTCGCTGACGTCCCGCCCGCTGGCGTTCGCGGTCTCCACCACGTCCATCAGGCCGAAGCTGTACATCAGCCGGGTCGCCCGCTCGGCCAACTCGCGGGGCAGCCCACGGTCGGTCATCGAGTCCATGTGCGCGGCGATGCCCTGCCGCTCGTTGCCGTAGAACAGCTCCTCCAGCCCCGGCAACAGCCGGGTGACGCCGTCGCGCAGCCGGGCGATCTCGGCCGGCACGTCGATCGGCGAGCGCCGGTTCGACACCAGCCACCGCACCGCCCGGTCGAGCAGCCGGCGGGTGTCCAGGTAGACGCTCGTCTGCAACTCCGGTGCGACCTTGTTGTCCAGCGCCTCGACCGCGTCCCACAGGTCGCGCAGGCCGAACACCTCGCTGACCACCACGTACGCCCGGATCACGTCCGCGGCGCTGGCCGCGGTCTCCTCGACCACCCGGAAGACGAACGAGATACCACCCCGGTTGATCGCCTCGTTGACCAGCACCGTGGTGACGATGTCGCGGCGCAGGCGGTGCCGGCCCATCCGGTCGGCGAACCGCTCGCGCATCGGCGTCGGGAAGTAGTTGACCAGGACGTCGGTCGTCCACTCCTCGTCCGCCAACCCCTCGGTGAGGATCTCCCGTTCCAGGACGATCTTCACGTACGCGAGCAGCACCGCGAACTCCGGCGCGGTCAGCCCGGACTCGCTGCGGACCGCCAGCTCCTCGTCCGGCGGCAGCGCCTCCAGCGCCCGGTCCAAACCACCCGAGCGCTCCAGCTCGTTGATCATCCGACGGTGCACCGGGAGCAGCGAGGCGGCCTGGGCCTGGGCGTTGTTGATCGCCCGAGCCTGGTCGTAGTTGTCCCGCAACACCAGCTCGGCGACCTCGTCGGTCATCCCGGCCAGCAGCTCGTCCCGCTCGGCCGTGGTCAGCTCCCCGTCGGCCACCGCCGTGTTCAGCAGGATCTTGATGTTCACCTCGTGGTCGGAGGTGTCCACCCCGGCCGCGTTGTCGATGAAGTCGGAGAAGATCCGGCCGCCGGTCAACGCGTACTCGATCCGGCCGAGCTGGGTCCAGCCCAGGTTGCCGCCCTCGCCCGCGACCCGGCACCGCAGGTTGCGCCCGTCCACCCGGATCGCGTCGTTGGACTTGTCGCCGACCTCGGCGTTGGTCTGGGTGGACGCCTTGACGTAGGTGCCGATGCCGCCGTTCCAGAACAGGTCCACCGGAGCGGTGACGATCGCCTTCATCAGCTCCTGCGGTGACAGGTGCGTGACGTCGCCGTCCAGGCCGATCGCCGCCCGGACCTGCGGCGTGATCGGGATGGACTTCGCGGTACGCGGGAAGATGCCGCCGCCGGCCGAGATCAGCTCCGGGTTGTAGTCCTCCCACGAGGATCGGGGCAGGTCGAACAGCCGCCGCCGCTCCGTGTACGAGGTGGCCGCGTCCGGCTCCGGGTCGAGGAAGATGTGCCGGTGGTCGAAGGCGGCCACCAGCCGGATGTGCTCGGACAGCAGCATCCCGTTGCCGAACACGTCGCCGGACATGTCGCCGACGCCGACCACTGTGAAGTCCTGGGTCTGGGTGTCCAGCCCCAACTCCCGGAAGTGGCGCTTGACCGACTCCCAGGCGCCCCGGGCGGTGATGCCCATCTTCTTGTGGTCGTAGCCGGCGGAACCACCGGAGGCGAACGCGTCGCCCAGCCAGAAGTTGTGCGCCGTGGAGATCTCGTTGGCGATGTCGGAGAACGTGGCGGTGCCCTTGTCCGCCGCCACCACCAGGTACGGGTCGTCGCCGTCGTGCCGGACCACGTCCTCGGGCGGCACGATCTGCCCGCTGACGATGTTGTCGGTGACGTCCAGCATCGCGCCGACGAACTCCTGGTAGCAGGCGACCGCCTCGTCCCGGTCACCCGGCTTCTGCTTCAGCACGAAGCCGCCCTTGGCGCCCACCGGCACGATCACGGTGTTCTTCACCATCTGCGCCTTGACCAGACCCAGCACCTCGGTCCGGAAGTCCTCCCGACGGTCCGACCAGCGCAACCCGCCCCGGGCCACCGGCCCGAACCGCAGGTGTACGCCCTCGAACCGGGGCGAGTAGACGAAGATCTCGAACTTCGGGCGCGGCGCGGGCAGGTCCGGAATGGCCTGCGGGTCGAGCTTGAACGCCACGTACGCCTTCGGCCGCCCGTCGGCGCGCCTCTGGTAGAAGCTGGTCCGCAGGGTCGCCTCGATCAACGTCAGGTACGAACGCAGGATCCGGTCCTGGTCCAGGCTGGCCACGTCGTCCAGCGCGCCCCGGATCGTCTCCACCAGCTCACCGCTGCGCTGCTGCCGCTGCTCGGCGCTCAGCTCACCCGGCGCGAACCGGGTCTCGAACAGCTCCACCAGCAGGCCCGCGAGCTTCGGGTACGCGATGAAGGTCTGCTCCATGTAGTCCTGCGAGAAGACAGTGCCGGCCTGCCGCAGATACTTCGCGTACGCCCGCAGCACCACCACCTGCCGCCAGGTCAGCCCGCCGCGCAGCACCAACTCGTTGAACCGGTCCACCTCGGCCTCACCGCGCCAGGCCGCCGCGAAGGCGTTCTCCACGTGCGGGCGCACCTCGGCCAGCTCGTGGTGCCCCTCGGGCAGCATGAGGCCGAAGTCGTACAGGTAGACCCGCCCGTCGATCCGGTCCACCTCGTACGGGTGCTCGTCGACGACCCGCACACCGAGGGAGTGCAGCACCGGCAGCACGGCGGAGAGCATCATCGGTTCGCCGTACCGGTAGACCTTGAACCGGACGTCCATGGCCTCGGCCAGGTCCGCACCGGGCACCCGGGTGCCGGGGCGGGGTGCGAGCTGCTTGCGGAACAGGTGCATCTCCAGCTGGCCGGGCTCCTCCAGCAACTCCAGCTTCGCCAGGTCCTTCATCGCCTCGTACGGCGTGTGCCCGTCCTTGTAGCCCTCCGGGAACGCGTCGGCGTACCTGGTGAACAGGTGTTTGGCCTGCTCGTCGCCGAGCTTGCGTTCCAACACCAGCCGGTAGTCGTCGTCCCAGAGCCGGGTCGCGTCGGCCAACTCCTCGGCCAGCAGGTCGGCGTCGATGTCGCCGGGCGGCCGGGTCGGGTCGGTACGCACGATGAAGTGCACCCGGGCCAGCATCGACTCGGTGACGCGGGTGGTGTAGTCCACCCCGACACCGTTGAGCTCACGCAGCAGGATGTCCTGCATGCGGAGGCGGTTCTGAGTGGTGAACCGGTCCCGGGGGAGGTAGATCAGGCAGGAGATGAACCGCCCGTACGCGTCCCGGCGCAGGAAGACCCGCAGCTGCCGGCGACCGGCCATCCGCAGCACACCGATCACCGCGTGGTAGAGGTCGTCGGTCTTGATCTGGAACAGCTCGTCGCGCGGGTAGGTCTCCAGGATCTGGATCAGATCCTTGCCGGAGTGGCTGCGCCGGCTCAGGCCGGAGCGGTCCAGCACCTCGGCCACCTTGCGGCGCACCACCGGCAGCTCCCGGACGCTGGTCCGGTACGCGGCGGTGGAGAACAGGCCGAGGAAGCGCCGCTCGCCGATCACCTCGCCGGCCTCGTTGAAGATCTTGAAGCCGATGTAGTCCAGGTACGCCGAGCGGTGCACGGTGGCCCGCGAGTTGGCCTTGGTGATGATGAGCAGGCGCTTCTCCAGCACCTTCTCGTGTGCCTCGGGTGTCATCGACGCCAGCGGTCGGGCCTCCGGCGCGTCGGAGCGCAGGATGCCCAGACCGGTGCCGAGCACCGCTTCGAGGGCCTTGCCGTCGACCGGGTCCGCCGTGTCGCCGCCCGGGGCGTCCACCAGCCGGTACTCGCGGTAGCCGAGGAAGGTGAAGTGGTCGTGGGCGAGCCACCGCAGCAGCTCCACCGAGTCGGTGATGTCCTTCTCCGGCACCGGCGGGCGGTTGTCGGAGGTGCGCGCGGAGGCCAACTCGTCGGCGAGCGCGAGGGAACGCTGCCGCATCTTCGGCCAGTCCTCCACCGCCTCCCGCACGTCGGTGAGCACCCGTTGCAGCTCGCGGCGCAGCCGGTCCCGCTCGGCCGCGTCCCGGACCGGGTCGATCTCGATCCGCATCCAGCTCTCGATGATGTCGCCGGCGATCGCGTCGTCCGGCTCCACGTCCGCGGAGACCTCGGTGAGGCGGCCCAACGGCTCACGCCGGACCACCACCAGCGGGTGCACCAGCAGGTGCACGTCCAGGTGGTACGAGTTGAGCAGCGCGGTCACCGAGTCGACAAGGAACGGCATGTCGTCGGTGACGATCTCGACGACCGTGTGGTGCTGGTCGGCGTGCGGTTCGTGGATCCGCAGCTTCAATTCGCCGGGCACCCGTTGTTGGGCGAGGTCCCGGTGTGCCCGGGCCGCGTCGAGCATCTCTTCCGCCGTGAAGCCGACCAGCTCCTCGTCCGGTGCGAACCGCCAGAAACGGCCGACAAGTGTCGCCGCGTCGTGGTCGTCCCCGGCGAGCGCGACAGCCTGGGCCACCAGGCGCTCCGCGTTGGGAACTGGTTCGTCGAGCTCGGCGTCCTCCACGTCGTCGGCCAACGCCTCGGTGGGCAGGCCCAGATCGTAGATGGTGTCGATGCTCGACCCGGTCAGCCCGGTGACGCCCGTGTCGAGCCGGCCGTAGCCGTCCCCGTCGGTCGCCGAATCGAAGCTGTCGTCGTCCCGGCCGGAGTCATCCTGCCGGAGGTCGGGTTCCGGTTTGATCGCCGGACGCCGGTCCATCGGTGCCACTCCCCTCGACCCACCGCGTTGTGGGTCACTCTGCCGCCCAGCCTAGGCCCTGCCGTTGTGCGCCTTCGTCGGCGGACCACTGGCCAGACGTCCGGATCGGGACTTTGTCCTTTCACCCGTTGCGGGTCCGAGGTTGGCCGGCTGCGGGATACCCCGCCACGCGATGTTCATCACACTGGCCCGGCCCGTCTTTGAGCGCGGCCACCGCCGTGGGGGACGTTGGGGACGCCCTCGGCGTACTACCGTGCGAAGGCGCTCCGAGATCGGAAGGACCAGCTTCATGCCCTCGTCGTACCCCCGGCCCCACCGGCCGAACCCCGCCCGCCGCACGCTCGCCGGCCTCACCGCGGCGCTGCTCGTGGCCGGTGTTCTGGCTGGCTGCTCGGGTGACGACGGGCCGGAGCGCACCGTGGACGCGTTCCTCGCCGGCTGGCGCAGCGGCGATCTTCAGGCGGTCGGCCTGATCGAACCGACCGGCGGCAAACTGCCCTCGGCCGACGTGAGTCGCGAGATCAAGGAACTCTCCGGTGAGCTGGCCGCCACCCCGCCCACGCTGACGCGTCGCGGCGAGCCGAAGGTCACCGCGGACATCGCCACCACAACGGTGCAGGTGGAGTGGAACCTCCCCGGCCAGACCCGCTGGACGTACGACAGGGAGGTGCGTCTCGCCCAGGGCGACGACGACCAGTGGCAGGTGATCTGGGATCCGAAGGTGGTGCACGAGCAGCTCAGCAAGGGTGACCGATTGGCGTTGCGCCGCGACGCCAGCACCCGTGCGGGGGTGCTGGACGCCGCCGGGCAACCGATCGTTGCGCCCCGCCCGGTGGTGCGGGTCGGCGTGCAGCCCGACGGGGTCACCGACATCAACAAACTCGTGAAGGATCTCGACGCGGCGTTCAAGGCGATCCGCCCGGCGCTGGTCCCCGCCGTCGACCTGGCCGACCTGCCCGAGCGCGTCGCGAAGGCCGAACCGGGAGCGTTCGTCGAGGTGGTGTCGCTTCGGGAGGAGGCGTACCGCCAGATCAAGCCCCGGATCTACGACCTGCCCGGCACCAAGTTCACCTCCGACAAGATCGACCTGGCACCGACCCGGGAGTTCGCCCGTGCGCTGCTCGGCACCGTCGACCCCGCGCAGGCCGACGACCTCGCCGCACACCCCGACCGGTACGTCGTCGGCGACCTGGTCGGGCACGGTGGTTTGCAGGGCCGCTACGACGAACGGCTGCGCGGCGGCCCCGGGCTGACCGTGGTGGTCGAGCGTCCCACCGAGGGCGGCAAACTCGAACCCACCGGCACCGAGCTGTTCCGCCGTGAGCCGCAGCCCGGTCAGGCCCTCAAGACCACGCTGGACGTCGCCGTCCAGAACGCCGCCGACGGGGCACTGCGCGCCGAGCCACTGCGATCCGCGCTGGTGGCGCTCCGGATCAGCGACGGTGCGGTGCTCGCCGCCGCGAACGGTCCCGGCCCGGCCGGAGAGAATCTGGCCTTCGACGCTCAGGTGCCGCCCGGCTCCACGTTCAAGATGGTCAGCGCGCTGGGCCTACTGGACGGGGGCGCGGTCACCCTGGACGGGCCGGTGGCCTGCCCGAAGACCTTCACCGTTGACGGTCGATCCTTCAAGAACTCCGACAACTTCGAGCTCGGCTCGGTGCCGTTCCGCACCGACTTCGCCAAGTCCTGCAACACCGCGTTCGCCTCGCTGGCGCCGAAGCTCGGCGGCGACGGGCTGGCCGCCGCCGGCCGCAAGGTGGGCCTGGAAGGTCAGTGGGACCTCGGCACCGACGCCTTCACCGGCAAGGTGTCCACCGGCGGCAGTCCGGCCGAGCAGGCCGCGGCGTCGTTCGGGCAGGGCACCACGCTGGTCAGCCCGCTGGCCATGGCCGGTGCCACAGCGGCGGTCGCCCGAGGCCGCTTCGAGCAGCCGAAACTCCTGATCGACCCGGCACCGGCCAAGCCGGCCCCGCCGGGCGAGCAACTCAAGCCGGAATCGGTCGCCGCGCTGCGCGCGATGATGCGCGAGGTGGTCACCACCGGCACCGCGAGCGCCCTGAAGGACGTGCCGGGCGAGGTCTACGGCAAGACCGGCACCGCCGAGTACGACGACAACCCGGCACACACCCACGCCTGGTTCGTCGGCTGGCGGGGCGATGTGGCGTTCGCCGTCTTCGTGGAGAAGGGTGGCTCCAGCACGGCGTCCGCCGTCCCGATCGCCGAGCGTTTCCTGCGCGCCCTCCCCAAGTCCTGACACCAACGCCGCACAGACGCGCCAAGCCCCGACCCCACGCACCCGCCCCCGCGCCAACCCCACCCACCGCCCACGCGGCACCCCCGCCCACCGCGCAGGCGTTGATCGACTCGGTTTTCCTGAAACTGCGGTATCCGAGCCACCCGGACCCCGCGACATCAGGAAAGCCGAGTCGATCTTGGCCGGGCGGCTCGGCACCCAGACCTGGCGGCTCGGCATTCGGGTCAGGCAGTGTCGGCTTTGTGGTGGTCGGGGATGTTTTCTGGCGGTGGGGCGGAACGGCGGAGCAGACCTGGGCCGGCCGACGCGGGTGGGCCGACCGGCTCCCGCTCGGCCGTAGCCGGGATCTGGGCCGCGCCCTCGGCCGAGTCACCGCCGAATCGGCCGGTAGCAGCCAGCGCACCGTCGGAGCCGTCGATGTCGGCCCGATCGGCGGCGGCTCCCGGGTTGGAGGACCCGGCCTCCGTGAGCGGCGTGGCATCGACGGTCGTGTCCCACGAGGTGGCATCGGCGAAGGACGCCGCGCCGCCGATCACGCCAGCCGCCCCACCGGCCCGCTCGGCGCGAGCCAGCCCGCCAACCGCCTCGGCGCGATCCGCCCCACCGAGCCCCTCGGCGCGATCCACCCCACCGGCCCGCTCCACACGGGCCAGCCCACCGGCCCGCTCCACACGGGCCAGCCCACCGACCCGCTCCGCCCCATCGGGTCGCTCGGTCGGGGCCGGGGACCGCCCGTCACCGCGCCGAGGGCCGGGAGTCGGCCGGGACGACAGCAGTCGGGGCGGCACCGCCTCCGGGGCCGTGACCGGGGCCAGACCGGCGACCACGGTGTTGACGATCTCGGCCGCGTACGAGCCGTCGGGGTCGTAGTCGGGGTCGAAGACTGTCAACTCCACCCCGAGGCAGTGCGGGGTGTCGACAAGGCCGGCGAGCAGGATCTCCAACTCGGCGAAGGCGATCCCACCCGGATCGGGGGCGTCCACGGCGGGCATCACCGCGGGGTCGAGCACGTCCACGTCGATGTGCACCCAGTAGCCCGCGCAGTCGGCGAGTTGCTCGTGCGCCCACTGGGCCGTCCGGGCGGCGCCCTCGGCCCGCAGCGCCGGCACCGGCCGGGTGGTGATCCCGGCGGCCTGGAGGTCGAGCCGGTACTCGTCCTGGGCTCGGATGCCGAGCACCACGACGTCGACGTCACGGAAGTAGGGCCGTCGCCCCTCGATCGCGGCCAGGTCGGCCTGTCCCCGGCCGGTGACGAGGGCGAGGTCCTCCCCGGCTGCCGCACCGACGTACGAGGCGTTGCCGGGGTGCCGGAAGTCGGAGTGCCCGTCGACGAAGACCAGCCCGATCCGCCCGCCGACGGCCTCACCGAGGCGGTGCATGGCCAACGCCGAGCCCAGCAGCACCGAGCAGTCGCCGCCCAACACCACCGGGAACTCGCCCCGGTCGATGATCGAGCCGATCCGTTCGGCGAGGGCCAGCGAATAGTCGGCGATCTCCCGGGCGTGGCACACCCCGTCGCCGGGTCGCCAGTCGCCGGGGTCGTACCGGGCCGGGGTGACGCAACCGGCGTCGCGGGCGCGCAGCCGGGCCAGCAGGTCGTGGTCGCGCAGTGCGCCTGGCGCCTTGGCGCAACCGGGCACCGACGTGGACGTCGGTGGTCGCAGACCGAGATTTGTCGGCGCGTCGAGGACGGCGATCCGGCGCATCATGAGCTCCCGTCCTCGTTGGTCGGGCGGGCCGGCCGGAACGCCGGCCCGCGCTGGCGTGCTAGGAACTCAGAACAGGGCGCTGGCCAGTGCCCGGCGTGCCGAGGCGACGGCCGGGTCGTCCGGGCCGGCGATGGTGAAGAGCGAGACCAGGTGCTGGCGGGCCGTCTCCCGGTCCTCGCCGGCGGTGCGCCGGACCAGACCGACGAGCCGGGCGTACGCCTGCTCGGCCAGGCCGCTGAGCACCTCGATGTCGGCGGCCAGCAGTTGGGCGGCCACGTCGTCGGGGGCGCTCTCGGCGGCGGCCAGCGCGGCGGCCGGGTCCGCGCCGGCGACCCGGCGGGCCACGCCGACCTGGGCGAGCCCAGCCGTGGCCGCGGCGTCCGCCGGGGCATCGGCCAGAATCTTCCGGTACGCCTGCTCGGCCGCGTCCAGATCGCCGCTCATCAGGGCGTCGTCCGCCTCGTCGAGGCGGGGGTCCTCCGGCTCGGCCACTGTCACGCCGCCGGCCTTGAGCACGGCCTGGATCCACTGCCGCAGCTGCGCCTCGGGCACCACCCCGGAGAAGGCGTCGACCGGCTGACCGCCGACGACCGCGTAGACCATGGGGACGCCCTGGACCCGGAACATCTGGGCGATGCGCGGATTTTCCTGCACGTCGACCCGTGCCAGCACCCAGGTGCCGCCGCTCTCGGCGTTCAGCTGCTCCAGGACCGGGGCGAACTCGTCGCTCTCCGGGAAGCCGGCCGCGCCGAAGAACACGACGACGGGCATCGCCATCGACCGTTCGAGCACCTCGGACTGGATTGTCGCCTCGGTGACGTCGACGATGGCGGTGCCACCGCCGGCGGCGGGCGTGCCGGGGGTGCCGTTGGACGGGCCGCCCTGCGGGGGCGTGCCGGGGCGCGTACTTGCTGGTGCGGGGCCACGCAGCGTGCTGAGGTCGACCGCGCCGCGGGTGAAGATCGACGAGGTGATCCGTGGGTCGCTCATGGTTACCTAGTCTCGCACGTGAGCCCCCGATCTCAGGTCACCCACAACCCCGACGTTGCAACTCTCACCCTGCCCCAACCACCCCACCCACACCCCGCCCCGCACCCCGCGATCTTGCACTCTCTGTCGCCGGTACGCGGCATTCACCCTTATGCGGGGACAGAAAAGTGCACGATCGCGGGAGCCGGGAGGCAGCGCGGGGACGGGGTGTGGGGTGGAGTTAGAAGCGGGCTGGTTCGCGGTGGGTGCCCCATTCGGCGCGCAGGGCGTCGCAGATCTCGCCGAGGGTCGCTTCGGCGCGTACGGCGTCGAGCATGGCGGGGATCATGTTCTCGTCGGTGCGGCTGGCGTCGACCATCCGGGCCACCGCCGCGCGGACCGCCGAGGAGTCCCTCGCGCCCTTGCGCTCGGCGAGCACCCGGCGCTGCTCCAGCTCCACCTCGTGCGAGATGCGCAGGATCTCCAGCTCCTTGGCGACCGTACCGGTGTGGCAGTTGACCCCGACGATCTTCTTGTCGCCCTTCTCCAGGGCCTGCTGGTAGACGAAGGCCGACTCGGCGATGTGCCCGGTGAACCAGCCGTCCTCGATGCCGCGCAGGATGCCCGAGGTCATCGGGCCGATCTGGTGCGGCCCGTCCCCGCCGAGCTGCCGGATCCGCGCGAAGATCTCCTCCGCCTCGGCCTCGATCTTGTCGGTCAGCGCCTCGACGTACCAGGAGCCGCCGAGCGGGTCGGCCACGTTGACCACGCCGGTCTCCTCCATCAGCACCTGCTGCGTACGCAGGGCGATCTCGGCGGACTCGTCGGTGGGCAGGGCCAGGGTCTCGTCCAGTGCGTTGGTGTGCAGCGAGTTCGTGCCGCCGAGCACCGCGGCGAGAGCCTCGACGGCGGTGCGTACGACGTTGTTGACCGGCTGCTGCGCGGTCAGCGACACCCCGGCGGTCTGCGTGTGGAACCGCAGCCAGAGGGCCTTCTCGCTGGTGGCACCGTAGACGTCGCGCAGCCAGCGGGCCCAGATCCGGCGGGCGGCGCGGAACTTGGCGATCTCCTCGAAGAAGTCCAGGTGCGAGTCGAAGAAGAAGCTCAGCCCCGGCGCGAAGACGTTCACGTCCAGCCCGCGCGAGAGGCCCAGTTCCACGTACCCGAAGCCGTCGGCCAGGGTGTACGCCAACTCCTGCGCGGCGGTCGAGCCGGCCTCGCGGATGTGGTAGCCGGAGACCGACAGCGGCTTGTAACGCGGGATCTCGGCCGCGCAGTATTCCATCAGGTCGCCGATCAGGCGCAGGTGCGGCTCCGGGTCGAAGAGCCACTCCTTCTGCGCGATGTACTCCTTGAAGATGTCGGTCTGTAGCGTGCCGTCCAGCTTGGACAGGTCGGCGCCCTGCCGCTCGGCGGCGACCAGGTACATGCAGAACACCGGCACGGCCGGGCCGGAGATGGTCATCGAGGTGGTGACGTCGGCCAGGTCGATGCCGTCGAAGAGCGCCTGCATGTCGGTGGCGGTGTCGATGGCGACGCCACAGTGGCCGACCTCGCCGAGCGCCTGCGGGTCGTCGGAGTCGCGGCCCATCAGCGTCGGCATGTCGAACGCGACAGAGAGGCCGCCACCGCCAGCGCCGAGGATCATCTTGTAGCGCTCGTTGGTCTGCTGGGCGTTGCCGAAGCCGGCGAACTGCCGGATCGTCCAGGTCCGCCCCCGGTATCCGGTCGGATACAAACCCCGGGTGTACGGGTACTCGCCCGGCCAGCCGATCCGCTCGAAGCCCGGATACGCGCTGCCCTCGGGCGGCCCGTAGACCGGCTCCACCGGCATCCCGGAGAGCGTGGTGAAGTCCGCGTCGCGCTTGCGCGCGGTGTCGTACCGGGCCTGCCAGCGCGCCCGTCCGGCGTCGATCTCGTCGGCGTCCATGAGCAGGGCTCCTCCTCGGGTCCTCGACTGCACGTCGAGTGTAGGACCCTTACCTGAACGATCGCTAAGTCCCGCCGTACCGACGGGTAACCTGCGACCGGGACGCCCCGCCGCGCGCCTAGGCGGTCGGCCCGCCCATCGCCACGTCGTCGACCCGGATGTTGACCTCGTCGACCCGCAGCCCGTACGCCTCGACCGCCTCGGTGACCCGGGCCCGCACCTGACCGGTGATCTCCGGCACCGGCTGGCCGGCCTGGATCACCAACACCAGGTTGACCACGGCGGCGTCCCCGGTCACGTGGGCCGAGCAGCCCCGCCGGGCATCGCCCACCTGGTCCAGCCCGACCCGGTCGAGCACCGAGTTGAAGAAGCGGGCCACGTCACCGCCCAGCTCGGCCACGCCGGGCACCGCGCGGGCGGCCGCGACGGCGATCTTCTCGATCACCTCGTCGGAGACCCGCGTCGTTCCGCCGGCCACCGCCGACGCCGTGGTCAGCTCCTGCGTCGCCTCGTGCTCCATCGCAACTCCCCTGGTCCTCGCGCCACCGCCCGGCCCACCGCCGTGGGGCGCTGCGAGCCTACAAGGACGACGTACCGCCGAGGTGTCCCCGGTGGACGGTCAGCGGGCGAGCTGGGCGAGCAACTCGTCCGCCGCCGTGTACGGGTCGATCGCACCCCCGGCGACCTTGGTGGCGAGCGTGCTCAGCTCCGTACCGTCACGCAGGGAGCCGATGCGGGCGCGCAGGGTGCCGAGCGCGATCGCCTCGACCTCGGCGGCGGCCCGCGCCTCCTGGCGGCGGCGCAGCTCGCCGTGCTCGACCAACCAGCCCCGGTGCTTGTCGATCGCCGCCGCGATCTCGTCGATGCCCTCGCCGCGCGCGGCGACCGCGCGGACCACCTGCGGCCGCCACTGCCCCGGGCCGCGCTCGCCGAGGGCGATCATGCCCTGGATGTCGCGGACGGTGGCGTCGACGCCGTCGCGGTCGGCCTTGTTCACCACGAACACGTCGGCGATCTCCAGGATGCCGGCCTTGACCGCCTGGATCGCGTCACCCATCCCGGGGGCCAGCAACACCAGCGTGGTGTCGGCGAGCGAGGCGACCTCCACCTCGGCCTGCCCGACGCCGACGGTCTCCACCAGCACCACGTCACAGCCGGCGCCCTCCAGCACCCGCACCGCCTGCGGCGTCGCCGCGGCCAACCCGCCGAGGTGACCCCGGCTGGACATGGACCTGATGTAGACGCCCGGGTCGGTGGCGTGGTCCTGCATCCGCACCCGGTCGCCGAGGATCGCGCCGCCGGTGAACGGGCTGGACGGGTCGACCGCCAGCACGCCGACCCGATGCCCCTGCGCCCGCAGCGCGCGGACCAGCTCGTTCGTGGTGGTCGACTTGCCCACCCCGGGCGAACCGGTCAGCCCGACGACCTGGGCCTGCCCGGCGTACGGCGCCAACGCGGCGGCGATCGCCGGCAGCAGCGCGTCGCCATTCTCCACAAGGGTGATCAGCCGGGCCACCGCGCGAGGATCACCCGCACGGGCCCGCTCGACGAGCATCGGTACGTCCCGACTGCGGCGCACCGACGTGGTGCCCGCGGACGGGACGTGCGCGGCCGCCTCGCTCACCGGGCCGACTCAGCCTTGCCCGGCACGTGGATGATCAGCGCGTCGCCCTGGCCACCGCCACCGCAGAGGGCCGCCGCGCCGGTGCCGCCACCGCGCCGCTTCAGCTCCAGGGCGAGAGTGAGGACGAGACGCGCGCCGGACATGCCGATCGGGTGCCCCAGCGCGATGGCGCCGCCGTTGACGTTGACCCGGTCCGAGCTGATGCCGAGGTCCCGGGTGGACTGCACGCCGACCTGCGCGAACGCCTCGTTGATCTCGACCAGGTCCAGGTCGGCGACGCTCAGCCCACCCTTCTTCAGGGCGTGGTTGATCGCGTTGGACGGCTGCGAGTGCAGGGAGTTGTCCGGGCCCGCCACGTTGCCGTGCGCGCCGATCTCGGCCAGCCAGGTCAGCCCCAGCTCCGTGGCCTTGGCCTTGCTCATCACGAGCACCGCCGCGGCACCGTCGGAGATCGGCGACGAGCTGCCGGCGGTGATGGTGCCGTCCTTGGCGAAGGCGGGACGCAGCTTGGCCAGCGACTCGACAGTGGTGTCCGGGCGGATGCCCTCGTCCTCGCTGATCACCAGCGGGTCACCCTTGCGCTGCGGGATCACCACCGGGGCGATCTCGTCGGCGAAGTGGCCGTTCTTCTGGGCGGCGGCGGCCCGCTGGTGGCTGGCCGCGGCGAAGGCGTCCTGCTCCTCGCGGGTGATGCCGTGCCGGGCACCGAGGCGCTCGGTCGACTCGCCCATCGAGCAGCAGTCCCACGCGTCGCTGAGCCCGTCGTGCGCCATGTGGTCCTTGACCACCACGTCGCCGTACTTGTAACCGGTGCGCTGGCCCATCAGCAGGTGCGGGGCATTCGTCATCGACTCCATGCCACCGGCCACGACGATGTCGAACTCGCCGGCACGGATCAGCTGGTCGGCCAGGGCGATCGCGTCGAGACCGGAGAGGCAGACCTTGTTGATGGTCAACGCCGGCACGGACATCGGCACACCAGCCTCGACCGCGGCCTGCCGCGCCGGGATCTGGCCGGCGCCGGCCTGCAACACCTGCCCCATGATCACGTACTGGACCTGGTCGGGGCTGACCCCGGCACGCTCCAGCGCGGCCTTGATGGCGATCCCGCCGAGCTTGGTGGCCGGGAGGTCCCTGAGGTTGCCCAGCAGCCGCCCCATGGGGGTCCGCGCGCCGCTGACGATCACCGAAGCCATGCCTGCCTCCGAGGGGGGTGCCGTGCTGTACGCCTTAACGATTGTTCGGCCAGACTAGCGCCATGACTGAGAACTCCTCCGCCGAGCCCGGTGCCGACTCCGTCACAGACATCGGGCTTCGCAAGATCGACCACGTCGGGATCGCCGTGGCCGACCTGGACGCCGCGATCGACTTCTACCAGCGGACGTTCGGAATGCGCTGCGTGCACGTCGAGACCAACGCCGAGCAGGGCGTGCGGGAAGCGATGCTGACCGTCGGACCGACCACCGAGGGTGGCTGCGTGCAACTGCTCGCCCCGCTCACCCCGGAGTCGACGATCGCCAAGTTCCTGGATCGCAGCGGGCCGG
The DNA here is from genome assembly GCF_040647875.1 of Micromonospora sp. NPDC049230. Classification (NCBI taxonomy): domain Bacteria; kingdom Bacillati; phylum Actinomycetota; class Actinomycetes; order Micromonosporales; family Micromonosporaceae; genus Micromonospora; species Micromonospora sp. NPDC049230. The sequence continues at coordinate 213,542 of NZ_JBEZCZ010000006.1, read as the reverse complement.
GAGTCCAGCAGGTCGCGTACACCGTGGTGGACATCGACGCGGCCTGCGCGGCGCTGCGCGCGCGTGGGATGCGGCTGCTCTACGACGCACCGCGGCGCGGCACCGCGGACAGCCGGATCAACTTCGTCCACCCCAAGGACGCGGGCGGCGTCCTCGTCGAACTCGTCGAACCCGCCCCCACCCCCCACTGACCCCCGTGCCCCGCCGCGCGGGCGGGGCGCGGCGCACCCCCGCGACCTCATTTCGGAGGTCGCGGCGCACGTCGGTGCGCGATTGGCGGGGCGGCCGGGCATCTTCACGCATCGGCGGATGCAGTTTTTCACAGAGGACTTCCCGGCCTAGCTACCGTTCAGTAACGTCCGCCCCCACCGGAGCACGACCGGTGCTGGATGTGTCGAATGCCGACATGGCGGTCGTGTCCACCGGCCCCGACGATGGCAGCACCCGGGCCCGTGCGGGTGCGGACGAACCGGAGGTCACCGTGCAGGACATCCTCGATGTGATCATGGCGGCGGAGGAGTCGAACGATCCGGACCGCGAACTCGCCGGCGTCGCCGGGCTGCCCGTACCGGAGAGTTACCGAGGCGTCGTGGTCCGCGCCGAGGAGGCCCGGATGTTCGACGGTGTGCCCACCCGGGACAGGGACCCGCGCAAGGCGCTGCACGTGCAGGAGGTGCCGACCCCGGAGTTGGCGCCGGGCGAGGCATTGGTCGCGGTGCTGGCGAGCGCGATCAACTACAACACGGTCTGGACCAGCATCTTCGAGCCGCTGCCCACCTTCACGTTCCTCCGACGCTACGGCCGGGTGTCCGAGCTGACCCGCCGGCACGACCTGCCGTACCACGTGGTCGGCTCGGACGCGGCGGGCGTGGTGCTGCGTACCGGCCCCGGGGTGACCCGGTGGGCGCCCGGCGACGAGGTGGTGGCGCACTGTCTCTCCGTCGAGCTGGAAGACGCCGCCGGGCACGACGACACCATGCTGGACCCGCAGCAGCGGATCTGGGGCTTCGAGACCAACTTCGGTGGGCTGGCCGAGCTGACGGTGGTCAAGGCCAACCAACTGATGCCCAAGCCGCGTCACCTGAGCTGGGAGGAGGCGGCCAGCCCCGGGCTTGTCAACTCCACCGCGTACCGGCAGCTCGTCTCGCACCACGGGGCCAACATGAAGCAGGGCGACGTGGTGCTGATCTGGGGTGCCTCCGGCGGCCTCGGCGGGTACGCCACCCAGATGGCACTCAACGGCGGTGCGATCCCGGTCTGTGTCGTCTCCTCGCCGGAGAAGGCGGAGCTGTGCCGTCGGATGGGCGCGGACCTGGTCATCGACCGCGCGGCGGAGGGTTTCCGCTTCTGGAAGGACGAGGTGACCCAGGACCCGGACGAGTGGAAGCGCTTCGGCGAGCGGATCCGCGAGCTGACCTCCGGCGAGGACCCGGACATCGTCTTCGAACACCCGGGTCGGGAGACGTTCGGCGCCAGCGTCTACGTGGCCCGGCGCGGTGGAACGGTCGTCACCTGCGCCTCCACGAGCGGTTTCCAACACCAGTACGACAACCGCTACCTCTGGATGCACCTCAAGCGGATCGTCGGCAGCCACTTCGCCAACTATCACGAGGCGTGGCAGGCCAACCGTCTGGTCGCGCTCGGAAAGGTGCACCCGACGGTGTCCCGCACCTACCCCCTGGAGCAGACCGGCCAGGCCGCGTACGAGGTGCACCGCAACGCCCACCAGGGCAAGGTCGGCGTGCGCTGCCTCGCACCGACGGACGGCCTGGGCGTACGCGACGGGGAGTTGCGGGCCCGACACGAGGACGCGATCAACCGGTTCCGGGGGCACTGACCGGCGACGCCGGCCCGGGGGCACTGAGCCCGGCCACCGGCCGGACGGGTGAGACCTCGATGACCATTGCGGTGATCGGACATTGTTCTTCCGCTCCCATTAGCGGAAAACCCGCCCGGATCGAACAAAGGGCCTCGGGGCAACCCCGGGGCCCTTTTTCACGTCACGCTGCGTGGCGTCCGACCCGCCCGGGACCTGCCAAGATCGCCGATTGGTCCCGCCCCGCCGATGGTGGCAGTTGACCATGTAAAGAGGCCACGAAAGCTGCGCACCGCTCTTGCGAAGCACCCTGGGGCGTCTGCCAGTATGTCCCAATGCCCCAGCAGCAGTCCTCCCCTCTCGCGTTCTTCGATAACGCGAACTCGCAGCCAGACTTCACCGTCGGCCTGCGCGGTTACAACACCCACCAGGTCGATGACTTCCTCGGCCGGATGACCGCCGCGCTGACCCAGTCCGAGCAGGCCCGTGCCGAGGCCGAGCAGCGGATGAACGACGCCCAGCGTCGGCTCCGCCAAGCCGAACAGCGCATGAGTGCGCTGGAGCAGAAGCTCACCGACACGAACAAGCAGCTCGAAGAGAACAGCCGGCCCACCCTCTCCGGGCTCGGCACCCGCGTCGAGCAGATCCTCCGGCTCGCCGAGGAGCAGGCCAACGACCACCGCAACGAGGCCAAGCGCGAGTCGGAGGGCATCCTCTCCGCCGCCCGCCTGGAGGCCCGCGAGATCACCGACAAGGCGCGTGCCGAGGCCGCGGCCATGAAGGCCAGCGCCGAGCGCGAGGCGGGCAACCTGCGCACGGCCGCGGAGCGGGAGGCCGCCGAGGTCCGGGTGCAGGCCCGTCGCGAGGCTGACACGTTGCGCGCCGACGCCGACCGCGAGACCAAGCAGCTGCGTACGGTCACCGCGCACGAGGTGGCCGAGCTGAAGTCGACAGTCGAGCGGGAGGTGGCCACTCTCCGGGCCACCGCCGAGCGGGAGATCACCCAGCAGCGGGCCAAGGCCGCCCGCGAGGCCGAGGAGAAGCGCGCCGAGGCCACCAAGCTGCTCACCGACGCGCGGGACAAGCGCGACAAGGACCTCCAGGCCCTGGAGCTTCAGCTGGCCGAGCGCCGCGAGAAGGCGGAGCGCGAGGAGTCCGAGCGGCACGCCGCCCAGGTCGCGCAGACCCAGAAGATGGTCAGCGAGGCCGAGCAGCGCGCCCGCGCCGCCCAGGAGCGCGCGAAGGAGATCGAGCAGCGCGCCGAGGCCCGCCGGGTCGAGTCGGAGCGCAACGCCGCCGAGACGATCGACAAGGCCAAGGCGCACTCCGAGAAGACGCTCAACGAGGCCAAGGCCGAGTCGCAGCGCCTGCTCACCGAGGCGCGCACCGAGGCGGAGCTGACCACGCAGGCCGCCCGCCGCGAGGTCGAGGACCTCACCCGGCAGAAGGACGCGGTCACCTCGCAGCTGGGCCAGATGCTCTCCGGGCTTGCCGGCATCGTGCCGGGGATGCCGGCGGCCGCTCCGGCGGCCAAGGCGGAGGCCAAGAAGACCGAGGGCGGTCAGGAGCGGGTGCCGGCGGAAACCGCCGGCTGACGCGCGGCGTCAGGTCGGGGCATCAGCGGCGCGAGGTGACACCGGGTAACCGGTGTCACCTCGCGCCGTATGCGTTTCCCAGCCCGTGGTATCCCGTGCTCGCAACGGAGTGAAGTAGCTCGCACAAGGCGCGTCCGTATCGCCCCAGCAGGCCCTGTTGCGTGTGAGGATGGGGGCATGTCGCACGGCGAGGAACTGTTCGCTCTCGGCGGGGACGTGACGACGGAGCCCAGCTTCGAGTCCGCTCTGCGGGGGTACGAGAAGAAACAGGTTGATCGGTATGTCGCGCGTGCCGAGCACGAGATCGCGACCCTCGCGTCCGAACGGGAACAGGCGTATACACAGATCCACAAGCTCGCCGGCCAGGTCGAGGTGCTCCAGCGTGACCTGACCCAGGTGCGCAAGCAGATGAACGTGGTCGACCGGGCCTCGTTCAAGCATCTCGGTCCGCTTGTCGACTCGATCGTCACACAGTCCGAAGAGCTGGCCGAGAAGATCGTGGCCGACGCGAACGTGGAGATCGAGGCCCGTCGTGCCGCGGCCGAGCACATCATCGAGGAGGCCCGCGAGCAGTCCGCGCGGGCACTGAAGGACTTCGAGATCGCCCTCGCCGCGCGGCGCTCGGAGGAGGAGCGGCACAGCGCCGCCCGCCGGGCCGAGGCGGAGGCCACCCTGCGGTCCGCCAAGGACGAGGCGGCGCAGTTGCGCAAGGCCGCGCAGGACGCGCTGGCGAAGGCGCAGCAGGAGGCCACCCAACTGCGGGACACCGCCAAGGAGATCCACACCCGGGCCCAGCAGGAGTCGACAAAGCTGCGCGAGTCGGCCCGCGAGACGTTGGCCAACGCCCGGCAGGAGGCCAGCGACCTGCGCGACGCCGCCAAGGAGGTGCACGCCAAGGCCCTCCAGGAGGCCAAGCGGCTCACCGACACCGCGACCGAGGCCGGCCGGGCCACGCACGCCAAGGCGCAGCAGGAGGCCAAGCAGATCATCGACGACGCGTCGATGGCGGGCCGGGCCACCCGCGCCAAGGCGCAGCAGGAGGCGGAACGGCTGACCACGCAGGCCGCCGAGGCGGCCAAGCGCAGCCGCGCCGACACCGAGGCGTACGTGCAGCGGATGCGCGCCGAGACCGAGGCGTACGTGCAGCAGACCCGGGCGCAGACCCAGCAGGAGCTGGGCGCGTGGCGGGCCGGCGTGGAGCAGGAGGTCAACTCGCGGCGCGAGGAGGCCGACCGGGAGTTGGCGCAGCGACGGTCCACTGCCGAGCAGGAGTTCGCCAAGCGCCGTGATGAACTGGACCGGCAGCACGAGTCCCGCCAGCAGGAGCTGGAGGCCGGGTTCGCCAGCCGCCAGCAGGAGTTGGAGTCGGGCTTCACCACCCGCCGCGACGAGCTGGAAACCGAGTACACGAGCCGCAAGAACGAGCTGGAAACCGAGTACACGAGCCGCAGGGACCTGCTGGAGACCGAATACTCCACGCGCAAGAACGAAATCGAGCAGGGCGCTGCCGGAATTCGCCAGGCGGCCGAGCAGGACGCGGCGGCACTCCGCCAGCGGTCCGAGGCGGAGGCCGCCGAGCTGTTGAGCCGGGCCAAGACCGAGGCTGGCGACAAGCGCCGCGAGGCCGACGAGCACGTCGCGGCGTCGCGGCGGCAGTTCGAGGAGTACGCGGCCACCACGCAGCAGCACCTGGCCACCACTCAGCAGCACCTGGCGGCCACCCAGCAGGAGTCGGCGGCGGGTCGGCAGCAGTTGGCCCAGGTGATGTTGGAGATCGCCCAGGCCCAGCAACAACTCGCGGACCTGCGGCAGGAGACCTGGAAGTCCCGGCAGGAGTCCGACGATCTTCAGCGACAGATGGCCGAGCTGCGGTTGCAGAGCGTCGCCGGCCCGATCGACGGCCCAACCGCTGGCGACGGGGTGAGCAGGGGCGCGGCCGACGCTGTTGACGAGGGCACGGCCGTCTCCGGCACGGCGACCGCCGACGCGGGCGCAGCCGCCTCAGGCACGACGACCGCCGACGACGGCACGTCGCCCAGGTCGGATGCCGCCGACGACGGCACGTCGCCCAGGTCGGGTGCGGCCGCCGGCCTCAAGACCGAGCCCGCCGACACCCGGCAGCCGGTGAACGCCGCAGCCGAGGGGCAGTCCACGACCCGGCCGGTGGCCGAGCCGGTGACCACCGTCGACGGAGGCGCGGCCAGCGCCGGGGTGGACGGGGAGCCGACAGTGGCCGCCGTTCCGGGCGAGGGTGGCCGGGGCGCCAAGCCGACCAAGATCACCAGCACCGGTGAGAACGGCAAGCGACCCAGCAAGCCGACCACCGACGAGCGCAGCGCCAAGCCCAGCAAGGTCACCATCGAGAAGGACTGACGGGTACGCCGCCAGCCGCATGATCGACACGACATCAGTGAAATCGGGGTGTCCGGGCTACCCGGATGCCCCGATTTCGTGAAACGCGAGTGGATCAGGGGCGCCGCCGAAACGCGAGTGGATCAGGGGCGCGGCCGGAGCCGGGCCTTTCCGGACCCTTCGATCTGGCCCGAGGTGCCGACGGTGGTTGGGTGGGGCACATGGAGCACCAGATTGACGGTCTCGTGGTCGATGGCGACCATGAGGTGGCTACGCTGCTGGCGCGCTGGGCGATGATCAGAAACGGTGCGTCGTCCCGCCGCCAGCCGATCGAACTGATGAAGGAAGTTGTGACCTCATGGACCTGACCGGTGCACGCTGGCGCACGTCCAGCCGGAGCGGCAACGGAGAGTGTGTCGAGGTGGGAGCGCGGGACAGCAGGGACCCGGCCGGCCCGGTGCTGGTGTTCGCGCCGGCCGTGGGGCGGGCGTTCGTGACCGCCGCCCGTCGTCCCACCCCCTGAGCCGGGAGGCCCCTGGTGCCGCAGCACGACCCGTCCGGCGACAACCCGGACCTGACCCCCGGCCCCCCAGCAGCGGAGACGCCACCCTCGACGGAGACACCACCGCCGGTACCGGTCCCTGCTCTCGGAACCGACCCGGATGAGCCGCCGGCGGTCCCGTCCGGCAGGTTCGGCACGCCGGGGCGTCCGCTGCGCCGCAACAGTTTCCTGATCGGGTTCACCGGTGGGCTGGGCGTGCTGCTGGCGTACACCCTCTATCTGGGGATCCGCAATGCCGGCGGCATCCTGGTGCTTGTGGTGATCGCGCTCTTCCTGGCGGTCGGCCTCAACCCGGCGGTGGTCCGGCTACGCCGCTGGGGCCTGCCGCACGGCCTGGCGGTGGCGGCGGTCGCGCTGACCGTGGTGCTGCTGCTCTGCGGGGGCGTGTGGGCGCTGGTCCCGCCGATCGTGACGCAGTCGGGGCAGTTCATCGACCAGATCCCGAGCCTGCTCGCCGAGTTGCGGCGCAGTTCGACGGTCAATGACCTGATGGAACGGTACGACGTGGTGGAGCGCGTGCAGGGCGCGGCCAACGCGGACACCGTCGGCCGGGCGCTCGGCGGGGTGCTGGGCGGCGCTCAACTGATCTTCGGCACGGTGTTCCGGACGCTGACCGTGTTGGTGCTGACCATCTACTTCCTGGCCTACTTCAACAAGCTGCGCTCCCTGGGCTACTCGTTGGTGCCTCGGTCGCGGCGGGAGCGGGTGCAGCTGATCGGCGACGAGATTCTGGCCAAGGTCGGGGCCTACATGGTCGGCGCGTTGAGCATCGCGGTGCTGGCCGGCGCGACCACCTTCGTCTTCGCGCTGATCGTCGATCTGCCGTACCCGTTCGCACTGGCCGTGGTGGTCGCGGTGACCGACCTGATCCCGCAGATCGGCGCCACCCTCGGCGCGGTGATCGTGAGTCTGGTCGGCTTCGCCACCGATCTGCGGGCCGGCATCGCCTGCGCGGTCTTCTTCCTCATCTACCAGCAGGTGGAGAACTACCTGATCTACCCGAAGGTGATGCGACGCTCGGTGGAGGTCAACGAGGTGGCCGCCCTGCTGGCCGCGCTGCTCGGGGTGGCACTGCTGGGCGTGGTGGGCGCGCTGATCGCCATCCCCACGGTGGCCGCGCTGCAACTGATCCTGCGCGAGGTGGTGCTGCCCCGACAGGAGACCCGCTGACCCCACGCACACCGGGGCAGACCCGCTGACCCCCGCCCCGCAGGGCAGACCCGCCGCGTCGTCGCTCGACGGTCAGTCGGCCTTGCCGGCGGCGGGGCCCGGAACGGGCGTGTCGGCGAACGAGGCCACCGTCCGGTCGGCATACGCGCTGACGTCGCCGGACTCCATCGGGCCGTCCCACGTCGTCGGCAGCGGCACCTCGACGGCCGGGTTGACCCGCCGGACGATCTCGTCGAGCACCGTCTCCGCGTCGCCCACCCAGAGGTGCTTGGCGCCGGGCACACCGACCACCTCTGCCTGCGGCACCGCGGCGAACCGCTCCCGCGCCTCGACCGGGCGCAGGTAGTCGTCGAACTCCGGCACCAGCGCCGTCAGCGGCCGACCCGAGGTGGCCCAGGTGGTCAGGTCCGCAGGTGTCGAGAAGCGCAGCGGCGGGGAGAGCAGGATCGCCCCGGCGATCGCCGGGTCACAGCCGTACCTCAGGGCCAGGTCGGTGCCGAACGACCAGCCGACGAGCCAGATGTTGGGCAGCTCGGCGAACTCCGCGTACTCGATGGCGGCGGCCACGTCGTAGCGCTCCCCCACCGCCCCGTCGAACGCTCCCTCGCTGGTGCCGCGCAGGCTGCTGGTGCCCCGGGTGTTGAACCGCAGCACGGCCAGGTCGGCGAGGGCGGGCAGCCGCCACGCCGCCTTACGGAAGACGTGGCTGTCCATCATTCCGCCGTGGGTGGGCAGCGGATGCAGGCAGACCAGGGTGGCCACCGGCGGCCGGTCGGCCGGCAGGGCCAGCTCACCGACCAGCCGCAGACCGTCGGCGGTGTGCAGCTCGATGTCCTCCCGGCGGCCGGGCAGGATCGACGACGCGCGAATCGCTGTGCTCACCACCCAAGTCTGTCGCGAAGTCACCGCCACCGCCCGCCCAGGCACAAACAGCGTGATCCAGGTCGCTCAGCCGCGGCGGGTGACACCCCGGCGGGGCCGCTGAGCGGCGGAACACCCCGGCGGAATCGCTCAGTAGCGGGGGGTGCCCCGGCCGCGTTGCACCGCCGGCCCGCGCCGGTCCCGGGCTCGCCAGCAGCCGCTGTGCCAGTGCCGCCGGTCGGTCAGGTCACCCAGACCGTCGGCCGGCCAGGCCACCAGGTGGGCCACTCCGGGTGGGATCTCCTGGTCACAGCCGGGGCAGCGGTACGTCTTGACGGACGCCCCGGCGCCGATTCCGCGCACCTGCCAGGCGCCGTCGGCCCACTGCTGCACCGAGGCGACACCCTGCCGGACCCGGTCGGCGTCCAGGTTGGCGTTCTCGTCCCGGCGAGGGCGATTGCGACGGGGGCTCACAGTCACCAAGGGTACGGTCTGCCTGGTGAAGCGGCCCGGCCGGTCACCAGGACGCCGGCTCGTCCAGTGACTCGCTGACCTGCGCCCCGGCCAGCACCGTCGCCGCGTCTTCCTCGTCGTACCCCTGTGCCGGCCAGCCGAAGTTGGCGGTCAGGTGGGCCTTGGGGAAGCCGAGCAACTCAAGTTCTCCGACCTGGCGATCGATGTGCGCCGGTTTGCCGCCGACAGTCCGGTTTCCCTCGGTGCGGCTCCCGGCGATGCCTGTGGCGTACTGCAACTCGACCTGGATCGCGCCCGGGTTGCTCCCGGAGACCATCATCTGCACGCCGAACGCCGCCGGGAACGGTGCCACAGTCACCTCGCATCTCGTGAGCTGTGTGCCCGCCGGCAGCGTGGTGAGTCGCAGCGGGCCACCGCACCGGTGCGCCTGGTCGAGCCGCAGCGCGGCGGCCACGGCGAACAGGTCCCGCTCGTTCGGGCCGCTGCCGCTGGCCCGGGCGTACACCCCGGGGGCGGGTTGCCAGTGTCGCAGCCACGCCGGCACGCCGTAGGGCCCCTCGGCGTGCGACACCGACCCGTCGTAGACGCCGTCCTCGACCAGCTCCGGCACCAGGGCCGGCAGGCCCTGGGCGCGCATCGGCAGGGCGTCCGCGGTGGCGGCCAGTTCCAGGGTGACGGTGCGCCCGTCGACGTCGAGCCGCGCCATCTCCACGCCGCTCTGCACCGACCAGGAGAGGTATCGGGGCCCGTCCGGGGCGAACCCGAAGTGCAGCACGTCCGGGTCCGCGCCGACCAGGTCGGGTCGGGTGGCCGCGCCGGGTACGCCGTCGAGCCGGGGCGGCGTCACGGCCTGCACCGCGTCACTCGGCAGGCCCAGCCCCGGAATGACGACGTCCAGGCCGGAGCCGGAGAGACTCACCGGACCGAGGGCCACGCCCGCGCCGAGCACGGCCACCACTCCCAGCACCGAGGCAGCGGTGGCGCGTCGGCGGCGGATCCGGGCCCGGCCCCGGGACACCGCGACGGCCAGCAGCCGGTCGGTGTCCACAGTGCCCTCGGCGTGCTCGCGCAGCGTCTGGTCGATCCGCTGGTCGAGGTCTGTCACTGTCGGCTCCCGTTCGTGGCCGGGGCACCGCAGCGCTCCCGAAGGTTGGCAAGCGCCCGCATCGCGTGGGTGCGGACGGTGACCGGTGAGCAGTCCAGGATCTGGGCGATGGTCTGGTCGTCGAGGTCCTCGTAGTACCGCAGCACCAGCACCGCCCGCTGACGGTCGGGCAGGCCGAGGATCAGCCGCCACATCTCGTCGCGATCGGCCGCCTCGCCGCCGAGGTCGCCACTGTGTGGCCGCTCGGCGAAGGACCCGACGACCAACTCCCGGCTCGACCGACGGCGCCACCAGGAGTTGTTGGCGTTGACAAGCATGCGACGCACGTACACGTCAGGCCGGTCGGCGCGGACGATCCGGCGCCACTGCACGTACGCCTGGGACAGCACCTCCTGGGTGAGGTCCTCGGCCCGGTGTTCGTCACCGGTCAGCAGCCGGGCGAGCCGGACCAGCGCCGGTCCCCGGCTGCTGACGTACTCCTCGAAGGTCACACCCTACAGACGTCCTGGGTGCCCCGTGGCGTTGACCCGCTCAGCGGTGCGAGTGGTCGCGGAAACCGCGGCGGGCCTTGCGACCCAGGTAGCCGGCGGTGACCAGATGCTCCAGCAGCGGCGCGGGCGCGAAGCCCGGCTCGCGCAACTCCAGGTACAGCTCGCGCTGGATCGCCAGCGCGACGTCCAGCCCGACCACGTCGAGCAGCTCGAACGGGCCCATCGGGTAGCCGCAGCCCAGCTTCATGGCGTGGTCGATGTCGTCGGCGGTCGAGTAGCTGGCCTCCAGCATCTTCACCGCGTCGTTGAGGTAGGGGAAGAGCAGCGCGTTGACGATGAACCCGGACCGGTCACCGCAGACCACACCGGTCTTGCCGAGCGTGGCGCAGACGGCGCGGGCGGTGGCGGTGGCCTCCGGGGAGGTGCGGATCGTGCGGACCACCTCGACCAGCGGCATGACCGGCGCCGGGTTGAAGAAGTGCAGCCCCACCACGTCGGCCGGCCGGTGGCTGGCCATCGCCACGTCGATCACCGGCAGCGAGGAGGTGGTGGTGGCCAGCACGACGCCCGGCTTGCAGATCTCGTCGAGGCTCGCGAAGAGCGCCTTCTTCACGCTCAACTCCTCGACGACCGCCTCGACCACCAGGTCGACGTCGGCGAGGCGGTCGAGCGTGGCCGACCAGCTGATCCGGCCGAGCGCGGCGTCCCGGTCGGCCTCGGCGAGCCTGCCGCGCACCACACCCTTGTTGAGCGAGGTCCGCACCGCCTCGCGGAGCGTCGCGGACTTCTCCTGGCCCCGGGCCACCGACACGACCTCGTAGCCGGCCTTCGCGAAGACCTCGACGATCCCGGTGGCCATCGTCCCGGAACCGACGACGCCGACCTTCGCGATGGCGCGCGCGCCGTCGGCGAGCGCGGCGTCAGTGGCCAGCGGCGTCGCCTCGTCCGGTACGACCACCGGCGAGCCGGGCCGTTCGTAGGTGTAGAAGCCCCGACCGGACTTCCGGCCGAGCAGTCCCGCGGTCACCATCTGTTTGAGCAGCGGCACCGGGGCGTGCCGGCGGTCCCGCCCGCCGCGCCGGTACATGGTGTCCAGGATCTCGTACGCGGTGTCGAGGCCGATCAGGTCCATCAACGCGAGCGGGCCCATCGGCAGGCCACAGCCGAGCTTCATCGCGGCGTCGATGTCCTCCCGGGCGGCGTAGTGCGACTCGACCATGGCGACCGCGTGGTTGAGGTAGCCGAAGAGCAGCGCGTTGGCGATGAAGCCGGCCCGGTCGTTGATGGTGACGTCGACCTTGCCGAGGCGGGTGCAGAGCGCCTCGACGTCGGCGACCACCTCGGGAGCGGTGACGACGGTGCGGACCACCTCGACAAGCTTCATCACCGGGGCGGGGTTGAAGAAGTGGATGCCGATCACCTGGTTGGGCCGGGTGGTGGCCACCGAGATCTCGGTGACGCTCAGCGACGAGGTGTTGGTGGCGAGGATGGTCTCCGGCCGGCAGACCCGGTCCAACTCCGCGAAGATCCGCTGCTTGAGGTCCAGGTGCTCGGGCACCGCCTCGATGACCAGGTCGACGGAGTGCAGCGCGTCCAGCCCGACCGCGAAGTGCACCCGCTCGTGCAGGGCGTCGCGGTCCGCCACGGCGAGCTTGCCCTTGGCGACAGCCCGGTCGGTGGAGCGGGTCAGGGTGGCCCGGCCACGTTCCAGCGCCGGCTCGGAGATCTCGACCGCCACCACGTCGACACCGTTGCGGGCGAAGACCTCGACGATGCCGGCACCCATGGTGCCCAGCCCCACCACGCCCACGGTGCTGAACTCGCGCGCCACGACCGGCCTCCCCAGACACTCCGCACGACCCCTGAACGGCCGCTAAGGCTATGCGCGCGAGTCTGCCACGTGACGCTTGGTTGTCGAGACGCCGTGGCCTATGTCACCGCCGGCGACAGGCCGCGACCCTAGGCGGCGGGACCGGTGGTCAGGGCCAGCAGCTCCGCGACGAACTCCGCCGGGCGCTCCAGGTGCGGGCTGTGCCCGCAACCGGGCAGCACCACCTCGTGGTACGCGCCGCCGGCCGCCGCGTACCGCTCCAGCACCGACCGGGTCTGGCCGATCATCGGCTGCGGCGGGCAGACCTCCTCCCCGGGCCAGCCGGGCACGAGACCCAGCGAACCCAGGTACGCCAGGTCGAACAGCGAGGTGTCCGAGACGATGACGTCGGCGTCGCCGCGTACCCAGGTGATCGGAGGCTTCTCGGTGACGGCCACCAGCTCGTCGGCGAGCCGGAAGTGGGTCGGCGCGAGCGCGTTGAGCACCCCGCGCGTGCCCGGCGCGGTGCCCGGCCAGTTCTCCGACGGCTCCGCGGTGCCCGGGTAGTTGTCGTCCCCGGTGGCGGTGGAGAGCACGGTGTCCAGGAGCAGGTCCTCGTCGGCGCCCAGGGCGGCGGGATCGGCCACGTAGGTGGCTCGCAGGACGGCGCGCGGGCTGGCCGGAGTGTCCGCACTGCGGTCGCCGGCGGCGAGCAGGGCGACGAAGTCCGGATTGGCCGTGCCGGCGCCAGTGCCGGCGAAGTCGGGGGTGGTCGGCGTGCCGGTCAGGTCGCGGGTGCCACCGAAGCCGTACGGGGAGACCGGCGCGGCGAGCAGCAGCGCGCCCACCCGGTGTGGGCTGTCGACGAGCAGTCGCATCGCCACGCCGCCACCGAGGGAGTGCCCGACCACCACCGGGCGGGTGTCCCCGGCACCGAAGAGCGTCGGGTCGTCAAGCAGGGCGGCCACGTCGTCGGCGAAGTCCCGTAGGCCGCGGGTGGCGTCCACCGGGGCCGTCGCGGAGTCGCCGTACCCCCGCAGGTCGGGGGCGACCACCCGGAGCGTCGGCGGCAGCCGACGGACCAGCGGCTCCCAGAACAGCGCGGACGAGCAGTTGCCGTGGATCAGCAGCACCGGGGTGCCGTCCGGCGGGCCGGCCACCCGGACCGCCTGGGTGATGCCGTTCGCCGTCACGATCCGCTGCTCGGTTTCCATCCGCGGCATGCTGCCACGCCCGCCGGTGCCGGTCCAGGTGCCGAACAGCCACCCCGGGTGCGGCCCAGGTGTGGGCCGTACCCGGGTCGCCGGTCAGCGCCGGACGCCGGGCGGCGTGGCCAACGGCAGCGGAAGGGTCGGTCGGACGTCCCGCCGGCGCGGCCCGAAGCTGAGCCCCACCGGGTCGGTGTGTGCCACCCCCGGGTCGAACAGGCGCAGCTCGGTACGGCCGAGTCGGATCACGTCACCGTCGGAGAGCCGCTCCACCTCGGTGATCCGGCGGTCGTTGAGCCAGGTGCCGTTCGTCGAGCCGAGGTCCCGCAGCGACGGGCCCTCCGGGGCCAGCCACACCTCCGCGTGCCGGCGGCTCAGATGCGGGTCGCTGATGACGACGTGACCGGTCGGCGCCCGGCCGACCACCTGCGGTTCGACTCGAAGTCGGAAACTCGCTCCGCGCATCGGCCCACCCGCCACCGTCAACAGCGGCATAAGTTCTAGAAGTTCCTCCATGGACAGTCAGCCCTCCACCCCACACCGTCACTCCGCGCGTCAGCCTGCCACCAGACGGTAGTCATCGACACCGACCCTCCGGTCAGCTCCTCGTCACCTCCCGGCCACCCGCCGTTCGACGATTCGGGCGGACCGCGCACGTCACCAACGGCCTGACCTGCCCTGATCAACGACCAGTCGAAGCGGCACGGCGGTGGGCCGGACGGTTACGATCCGGACCTACCCGTGAGTAATCCTCGGGTCTAGACTTCCGCCATGACGGCTGTGCATGTCCCGGGTCTTCCGCTCATCGAGGCGGGCCTGCTGGTCTCCACCAGCCCGGCCACCGGCGCCGAGGCCGGTCGTTTTCCGGTCTCGACCGAGGCCGACGTGCGGCGGGCCGTCGAGGCCGCCCGCACCGCCGGCGGGTGGTGGGCCGGGCTCGGCTTCGCCGACCGCCGCGAACGGATGCTGCGGTGGCGTGCCCTGCTGGCCAAACGCATCGAGGAGCTGGCCGAGCTGGTGCACGTCGAGGGTGGCAAGCCGGTCGCCGACGCCATCGTCGAGGTCGTCACCGCGATCGAGCACATCGACTGGGCCGCCCGCAACGCCAACCGGGTGCTCGGCCCGCGCCGGGTGCGGTCCCGGCTCATCCTCGCCGAGTTCTCCGCGCACCTCGAATACCAGCCCTACGGCGTGGTCGGCGTGATCGGGCCGTGGAACTACCCGGTCTTCACGCCCATCGGTTCCGCCGCGTACGCGTTGGCCGCCGGCAACGGTGTGGTGCTCAAGCCGAGTGAATACACGCCCGCCGCCGGCCAGTGGCTGGTGGACAGCTTCGCCGAGGTGGTGCCCGAGCAGCCGGTGTTCACCGCCGTGCACGGGCTGGGCGACGTGGGCGCCGCGCTGTGCCGCTCCGGGGTCGACAAGCTGGCCTTCACCGGCTCGACCGCCACCGCCCGGACGGTGATGGCCGCCTGCGCCGAGACGCTGACCCCGGTGCTGATCGAGGGCGGCGGCAAGGACGCCATGATCGTCGACAGCGACGCCGACCTGGACGCTGCCGCCGAGGCGTGCGTCTGGGGCGGCATGACCAACGCGGGCCAGACCTGCATCGGCATCGAACGGGTCTACGCCGTCGACTCGGTCTTCGACGCCTTCGTCGACAAGGTGGTCACCCGCGCGGGTCGGCTGACCGTCGGACCGGAGGGCACCGACATCGGCCCGATCACGATGCCCAAGCAGATCGACGTGATCCGCCGGCACATCGACGCCGCGATCACCTCGGGCGGGCGCGCGGTGCTGGGCGGTCCGAGCGCGGTGCAGCCGCCGTACGTCCACCCGACAGTGCTTGTGGACGTCCCGGAGGAGTCGGCCGCCGTCCGCGAGGAGACCTTCGGCCCCACGCTGACCATCAGCCGGGTCCGTGACGCCGACGAGGCCGTCACCCGCGCCAACGCCCTGCCGTACGGCCTGGGAGGTTCGGTCTTCGGCCGGCGGCGCGCGGTGTCCATCGCGCGGCGGCTGCGCTCCGGAATGGCCTCGATCAACTCCACACTGACCTTCGCCGGCATGTCCACCCTGCCGTTCGGCGGGGTCGGCGATTCCGGCTTCGGGCGGATCCACGGGGAGGACGGGCTGCGCGAGTTCGGCAGGGCCAAGGCGGTCACCCGGCGCCGGGCCCGATCGCTGTTGCCGTCGATGACCTTCGAGCGCACCCCGACCGACGTGGCACGACTCGTCAAGGCCATCAAGGCGATGTACGGCAGGTGAGTGTCGGATAACCGATCTCGACCAAGATCAGCGTATCCACATGTTTATACGTGGTGTCCGCGGCGGTACATTGCGTTAAATGGGCCCCAATCGATTGCGCTACCGCCTTGTCGACAGCGACCAGTCGTGGAGCGCGCGGCGGCGCCGGCATCGCTCGGACTGGTTGGCACGCACCTTTCCCGAGATCGGCGACATGCACGTGATCGATCTCGGCGGCCGGCTCGGCACCTGGCACCGCGCGACAGTCCGGCCGGCTCGGGTGACAGTCGTCAACCTGGAGCAGCCGCCCGCCGCCGTACCAGACTGGGCCCACGTCGAGCAGGCCGACGCCTGCGACCTGCCCCCGCGCATCGCCAAGGGTGACTACGACCTGGTCTTCTCCAACTCGGTGCTGGAGCACGTGGGTGGGCACGAGCGCCGGCTGCGCTTCTCCGCCGCCGCCCGCGCGATGGCCGATCGGCACTGGGTGCAGACGCCCTACCGCTACTTCCCCATCGAGCCCCACTGGATCGCGCCCGGGATGCAGTTCCTGCCGGTGCGACTGCGCACCGCGCTCGCCCGCCGTTGGCCGTTGGGGCACAAGCCGACCCGCAGCCACGACGCCGCCATCCACCAGGTGCTCTGGACCGAGCTACTGGACCGTTCGCAGATGCGCCACTACTTCCCCGACTCGACGATGCTGATCGAGCGGGCGTTCGGCCTGCCCAAGTCGTTGATCGCGGTGCGCAACGGCAGGTGAGCCGATCAGAAGAGCGTCAGCTCGTCCTTCTCGATGCCCCGCAGCCGGTCGTAGTTCACGACCACGCACCGGATGCCCCGGTCGGCGGCGAGCACCCGGGCCTGCGGCTTGATCTCCTGGGCGGCGAAGACACCGGCCACCGGGCTGAGCAGCGGGTCACGGTTCATCAACTCGAGGTAGCGGGTCAACTGCTCCACACCGTCGATGTCGCCCCGCCGCTTGACCTCGACGGCGACCGCGCCGGCGTTGGCGTCCCGGCACAGCAGGTCGACCGGGCCGATCGCCGTCATGTACTCGCGGCGGACCAGCGTGAACCCCTCACCCAACGCACCCGGGTTGGCGGCCAACAACTCCTGTAGGTGCGCCTCCACCCCGTCCTTGCGCAGGCCCGGGTCGACACCCAGCTCGTACGAGGTGTCCTGGAAGATCTCCTCCAGGGTGATCCGCAGCTCCTCGCCGGCCTTGTTGACCACCCGCCACACGCCGGGGGCCTCCTCCAGCCGACAGGGCGGGCTCATCCAGTTCAACGGCTTGTAGGCCCGGTCGTCGGCATGGATCGACACCGACCCGTCCGCCTTCACCATCAGCAACCGGGTGGCCGGCGGCAGGTGAGCCGAGAGCCGTCCGACGTAGTCCACCGAGCACTTCGCAATGACCAACCGCACCCGACGAGGGTAGCCGAGGACCCACCGGTCGCCACCGAGCGGCACTGGCGCGTCGATGCGATGCTGAGGTCGTGTTCGAAGTCCTCACCGGTACCGGCCTCGCCGCCTCAGCGGGGTTGAACGCCTACATCCCCCTGCTCGCCCTCGGTCTGCTCGGTCGCTACACCGACCTGATCGACCTTCCCAGCGGCTGGACCTGGCTCGGCAACGGCTGGGTCATCGTCATCCTGGCCGTGTTGCTCGCCGTGGAGATGGTGGCCGACAAGGTGCCGGTGGTCGACCACGTCAACGACTTGGTGCAGACAGTGGTCCGACCCACCGCCGGCGGCCTGGCCTTCGGCGCCGGCTCCTCGTCGGAGACGGTGACGGTCAGCGACCCGGGGAGCTTCTTCTCGTCGCACCAGTGGGTGCCGGTCGCCACCGGCGTGCTGCTGGCACTGGGCGTGCACCTGCTCAAGTCCGCGGCACGCCCGGTCATCAACGCCACCACCGCCGGGTTCGGTGCGCCGGTGGCCAGCACCGCCGAGGACGCCACAAGTGTGGTGGTCTCCCTGGTGGCGATCATCCTGCCGGTGCTGGTGCTGGCGTTCCTGCTCGGCCTGGTGGTCTTCGTCTACTGGTTCCTCCGACGGCGCTCGGAACGCCGTCGGGAACGCGAGGCGGCCCGCGCCGCCGGCTTCCGCGTCTGACGCTCGATCGACTCGGGTTCCTGGAAACCGGGCCATCCCCCGCAGCGGGACACCCCGTATTCCGGAAACCCGAGTCGATCACGCCGGTCGTGGATCGGCGGCCTGCCATACCGAGGCTGCCCGGGCCGACAAAAGCCTAGGATCGGGGCAAAGACCTAGAGGAGATTGGCATGACCGCAGCGTTGGAGATGCCCCGGGTCCAGGAGTGTGTGGTCGCCGCATGCGCGTACAACCAGTCGGGTGACTGCCACGCCTTCGCGATCACGATCGGCAGCATGGATCACGCCCACTGCCACACCTTCGTCGAGTCGCCCATCCGGGGTGGCGTGGACGGCCTGACCGCCCAGGTCGGCGCCTGCCAGCGTGCCGACTGCCGGCACAACGAGCAGTTGGAGTGCCACGCGTCCTCGATCAGGGTCGGCCCGGACAACGACCTGGCCGACTGCGTGACCTACGCCGGCCGCTGACCCACCGACAGCGGTCAGGGCAGGTCGTTGGCGCGTCGGATGACAGTCACCAGGTCGTCGATGATGCCGGTGAGGGCGAAGTCCTTCGGGGTGAACACCCGGGCCACACCGGCTGCCCGCAGGGTGTCGGCGTCACCGGCGGGGATGATGCCGCCCACGACCACCGGCAGGTCGGCCCGGCCGGCGGCGCGCAGCCCGTCCAGCACGGCGGGCACGGCGGCCAGATGCGATCCGGAGAGCACGGACAGCCCGACCAGGTCGACGTCCTCCTCGACGGCGGCGGCGACGATCTGCCCCGCGGTCAGTCGGATGCCCTGGTAGACGACCTCGAAGCCGGCGTCGCGGGCGCGTACCGCGATCTGCTCCGCACCGTTGGAGTGCCCGTCCAGCCCGGGTTTGCCGACCAGCAGCCGCAGCCGGCCGCTGCCCAACTCCCGGGCGGTGGCGGCGACCCGCTCGCGGACGGCGGCCAGACCCGGGTCGCCACCGCCGCCGGCGGCACCGGCCAGGCCGGTCGGCGCCCGGTACTCGCCGAAGACCTGCCGCAGCGCTCCGGCCCACTCGCCGGTGGTCACCCCGACCCGCACGCACTCCAGGGTGGCGGGCATCAGGTTCGTTGTGGTCGCGGCGTCCGCGCGCAGCCGGGCCAGGGCCGCGTCGACGGCGTCCGCGTCCCGATCGGCCCGCCACCGGTGTACGTCGGCAGCGGCGGCCGCCTCGACCGCGGGGTCCACCCGCTCGACGGCCTGCGCACCGGCGGCGGTCAGCGGGGACTGCTCGGTCTCGGCGTACCTGTTGACGCCGACGACCACGTCGGCGCCGGACTCCATCCGGTGGCGGCGCTCGGCCAGCGAGGCGACGAGCGCGCTCTTGAGGTAGCCGGACTCCACGGCGGCGACCACACCGCCCGACTCCAGCACCTTGTCCAGCTCGACGCGGGCCCCGGTGACGATCTCGTCGACAAGCGCGGTCATCACGTGCGAGCCGGCGAAGAGGTCGGGGTATTCGAGCAGGTCCGACTCGTACGCCAACACCTGCTGCATCCGCAGCGACCACTGCTGGTCCCACGGGCGGGGCAGGCCGAGCGCCTCGTTCCAGGCGGGCAGTTGCACGGCCCGGGCCCGCGCGTCGCGGGACATCGTCACCCCGAGCATCTCCAGCACGATGCGCTGGATGTTGTTCTCCGGCTGCGCCTCGGTGAGACCCAGCGAGTTGACCTGCACGCCGTAACGGAACCGCCGTTGTCCGGCCTCGGTAACCGCGTACCGGTCGCGGGTGATCTCGTCCCAGAGCACGCCGAACGCGCGCATCTTGGCGATCTCCTCGACGAAGCGCACCCCGGCGTTGACGAAGAACGACACCCGCTGCACCACGTCGCCCATCCGCTCGGCCGGGACCTGACCGGAGTCGCGGACCGCGTCGAGCACGGCGACCGCGGTGGCCAGCGCGAAGCCGACCTCCTGCACGGGCGTCGCGCCGGCCTCCTGGAGGTGGTACGAGCAGATGTTGACCGGGTTCCACCGGGGCATCTCCCGCAGCGTGTACGCCACCACGTCGGCGGTCAGCCGCAGCGACGCCGCCGGCGGGAAGATGTACGTCCCCCGGGACAGATACTCCTTGACGATGTCGTTCTGCGTGGTGCCGGCGCAGCGGGCCGGGTCGGCGCCCTGTTCCAGCCCCACAGTGCGGTAGAGGGCGAGCATCCACATCGCCGGGGCGTTGATGGTCATCGAGGTGTTCGTGTCGGCGAGCGGGAGACCGTGGAAGAGCGCCCGCATGTCACCGAGGTGGGCCACCGGCACGCCGACCCGACCGACCTCACCGGCGGCCAACTCGTGGTCCGGGTCGTACCCGGTCTGGGTGGGCAGGTCGAAGGCGACCGAGAGGCCGGTCTGCCCCTTCGCCAGGTTGCGGCGGAAGAGGGCGTTGGTCGCGGTGGCCGACGAGTGGCCGGCGTAGGTGCGCATCACCCACGGCCGGTCCCGCTCGGGCAACCGCCCCGGATATGCCGTCTCGTCCATGGCCGGAGTTTAAGTTACTCATCGGTAAAAAGGGTTGTGGAAAACCACACAGGTCCATGTCGGGGACGTCCGGGTCGGAACCGCACGAGGTGTTGCCCGTCGCCACGCCCCGGGGCACCGCGCCGGCCTGGTCAGGCGCACACTTGACGACATGGATGACGAGCTGGCCATCTCCGTGCGGGGGCTGCGCAAGACGTACGGCGACAACGTCGCCGTGGCGGGCGTGGACCTCGACGTCCACCGTGGTGAGGTGTTCGCGTTGCTCGGCCCGAACGGCGCCGGCAAGACCACCACGGTGGAGATCCTGGAGGGTTACCGACGCCGCGACGCCGGCGAGGTCACAGTGCTCGGCACCGACCCGGCGCACCCGGACGCCGACTGGCGCTCCCGCGTCGGCATCGTGCTCCAGGGCACCGGCGAGTTCGACGAGCTGACAGTGGCCGAGGTGATCCGGCACTTCTCCGGCTTCTATCCCGACGCGGACGACCCGGACAAGGTGATCGAGCGGGTCGGGCTGGCCGACAAGGCGACGGCCCGTACGCACAGCCTCTCCGGTGGGCAGCGGCGTCGACTGGACGTGGCGCTGGGCATCATCGGTCGCCCCGAGCTGCTCTTCCTCGACGAGCCGACCACCGGTTTCGACCCGGAGGCCCGCCGCGAGTTCTGGGAGCTGATCCGCGATCTCGCCGCCGCCGGCACCACAATCGTGTTGACCACCCACTACCTGGACGAGGCGGAGGCGCTGGCCGACCGGGTCGGCGTGATCGCCGGCGGCCGGTTGGTCGCGGTGGCCGCCCCCAACGAGCTGGGCAACCGGCGGGAGGCGCTGGCGACGGTCTCCTGGCGTACCCCGGACGGGTCGCTGGAAAGTGCGCAGACCGCGACGCCGACGGGCCTGGTGGCCGACCTGGCCGCGCGCCACGGCGGCGAGGTTCCGGGGCTCACAGTGACCCGGCCGACCCTGGAGGACGTCTACCTCACGATGATCGGACACGCGCGATGACGACCACGACGAAGCCGGCGACGCCGGTCGCCGCGACCCGCAGCCGTCGGCGGGGTGCCGGCGCGCTCGCCCTGCGCCAGGGTCGGCTGGAGATCACCCAGTTCCTGCGCAGCCGGGAGTCCGTGGTCTTCACGATGGGTTTCCCCATCATCATGATCCTGATCTTCGCGTCGATCTTCCACGGCACGATCGGCGGCGGGGTCAAGTTCACGCAGTACTTCATCACCGGCATGATCGCGACCGGCCTGATGACCGTGAGCTTCCAGAACCTCGGCATCTGGATCCCTATCGAACGGGACCGGGGCGTGCTCAAGCGCTACCGGGGCACTCCGATGCCCAAGTGGGTCTGGTTCGCCGGCAAGGTGATCATGGTGGTGGCGATCGGCATCGCCGAGACCGCGCTGCTGCTGGCCGTCGCGGTGGCGCTGTTCGACCTCGACCTGCCGGGCACCGCCGGGAAGTGGTTGACCTTCGGTTGGGTCGCCGTGCTCGGGGTGACCGCCTGCACCCTGTGCGGCATCGCCATCTCGTCGCTGGCCCGCACCGCCCGCAGCGGCTCGGCGGTGGTCACTCCGGTCGCCCTGGTGCTCCAGTTCATCTCCGGGGTGTTCTTCGTCTTCACCGACTTGCCCACCTGGATGCAGCAGGTCGCGGCGCTGTTTCCGCTCAAGTGGATGTGCCAGGGCCTGCGATCGGTCTTCCTGCCGGAGAGCTTCGGCGCCCAGGAGCCGGGCGGCTCGTTCGAGCTGGGCCGGGTCGCAGTGGTGCTGGCCCTGTGGTGCGTGATCGGTGTGGTGCTCTGCCTGACCACCTTCCGGTGGACCACCAAGCGCGACGGCTGACCCGTTCCCGGGGCCCCGAATCGCCCCGGGGCCTGCCAGACTCTGTCGATGGCCGCTCGACCGACCCGGCGTGCTCGACCGTCCGCCGCACGTGGTCGCTCTGTCGACTTCTACACCGCCGTCCCGGACGGGCACGGCGACGGCCAGGGGCTGCCGGTCTGCCTGGTGCTGCACGGCGCTTCCACCACCGCAGGCGACTTCCCCGGGCTCGGCCTGGGGCGCTTCCTGACCGACGCGGTACGCCGAGGCACGCCACCGTTCGTGCTCGCCGGAGCGACAGGCGATCGCCTCTCCTGGCGCCCCGCCGGCCGGGACGACCCGCAACTGATGGTGCGGGAGGAGTTGCCGGCCTGGTGCGCCGAGCGGGGCTTCGACACCACCCGGCTGGCGGCCTGGGGCTGGTCGATGGGGGGCTACGGCTCGCTGTTGCTCGCCGAGACCTGGCCGGGCCTGCTCCGGGCGGTGGCGGCCTTCTCCCCCGCCGTCGCGCCCGGCGATGCCGTCTTCGCCGGCGTCGACCGGCTGCGCGGCACTCCGCTGGGCCTCTGGTGCGGCCGGCAGGACGACTTCCTCGACGACGTGCAGGCGCTGGAGCGGGCCCTGCCGGAGCCGGCGGTCCGCGCGGAGTACGCCGACGGCCGACACGACTTCCGGTACTGGGGCTCGGTCATCCCCGACGCCCTCGACTTCGTCGCGGCGGCGTTAACCGCGCCGGCCGGCCCCACCTGAGCCGACCGCGGGGGCCCGTGAACGCGCCCCCGCGGTTGCCTGCCTCAGTAGGTGTAGAAGCCCTTGCCGGTCTTGCGGCCCAGGTCACCGGCGGTGACCATCCGCTGGAGCAGCTCCGGCGGGAAGAACTTCTCGTCGGCCGTGTCCGCGTAGATGTTCTTCATGGCGTGCAGCAGCACGTCCACGCCGGTCAGGTCGATGGTGGCCAGCGGGCCCATCGCGTGCCCGAAGCCCAGGCGGCAGGCCGTGTCCAGATCCTCGGCGGACACCACCCCGGACTCGACCAGCTTGGCCGCCTCCGCGACCAGAACGGAGATCAGCCGGGTCGTGACGAAACCGGCGATGTCCCGGTTGACCACCACCACCGTCTTGCCGACCTCCTCGGCGAAGGCCCGTGCGGTGTCCAGCGTGGCGTCACTCGTCTGGTAACCGCGGACCAGCTCGCAGAGCTGCATCATCGGCACCGGGGAGAAGAAGTGGGTGCCGACGACAGCCTCCGGCCGCTCGGTCACCGCGGCGATCTGGGTGACCGGAATGGCCGAGGTGTTGGTGGCGAGCACCGCGTCGGCCTTGCAGATCTTGTCGAGGGCGCGGAACACCTCGTGCTTGATCTCCAGCCGCTCGAAGACGGCCTCGACCACGATGTCCGCGTCCGCCGCCGCTTCCAGGTCGGTGGTCGGGGTGATCCGGGCCAGCGTCGGCTCGACCTCGGACGCCTCGATCTTGCCCTTCTCGGCGAACTTCTCCAGTGACTTCCGGATGCCGCCGAGCCCTCGGGTGGTGGCCGCGTCGTCCAGGTCGCGCAGCGTCACCTGCCAGCCCGCCTGTGCCGCCACCTGGGCGATGCCGGAGCCCATCAACCCAGCCCCGACGACCGCGAGTCGACCCGCCATCTACTTCTCCCTCGCTGCGATTGAGTGCCTCACTGCACAGTAGTCGGCGAGCCTGAACGATGACTAAGCGCTCCACACGTGACGGATGTCTGGCGCTTTCGGTGAGCCTGAGCGGGGTAGGGAGCGGTGACGGATTCACGACTCCGCTCGGCGAACAAAGGTCCCCGCGGGTGCGGGCGAACCCTACGGCAGCAGCCCAGCGGAATTGCCCAGGCGTTCGTCATGCGTGCCACGCCCTTGGTCGGAACCCGTTGCCACCGCCGGTGGACGCCGGGCTCGGTGTGCCCCACGCACGGAACTGGCCTCAGATCTCCAGCGACGGTTCCTCGGGGGTGGTGCCCCGCTCGACCGCCACCCCGAGGGCGCGGAGATCGGCCACGAAGTCCGGATAGCCCCGGTCGACGTGATGCACGTGGGAGACCTCGGTGACCCCCTGCGCACACAGCCCGGCGATGATCAGCCCGGCACCGGCACGGATGTCGGTCGCCTGGACCGGGGCACCGGAGAGCCGACCCCGCCCACGGACCACCGCGTGGTGCCCGTCGGTCTTGATGTCCGCGCCGAGCCGCATCATCTCGTTGGCGAACATGAACCGGCCGTCGAAGATGTTCTCGGTGATCAGGGAGGCGCCGTCGCTGACCGCGGCCAGCCCGATCGCCATCGGCAGCAGGTCGGTGGCGAAGCCGGGGTACGGCAACGTCACCACGTCCACCGCCCGGGGCCGGTCGTCCATGCGTACCCGGAAGCCGTCCCCCCGGGTCTCCACCAGGCCGCCGGCCGCGACCACCTTGTCCAGCGCGACCTCCAGGTACGCCGGGTCCAGCCCCGTCACCGTCACGTCGCCCCGGGTCATCGCGGCCCCGAACGCCCAGGTGCCGGCGACGATCCGGTCCCCCACAGTGGCGTGCCGGACGGGATGCAGACCCGGCACTCCGGTGATCCGCAAGGTGGACGTGCCCGCGCCGGAGATTCGGGCGCCCATCTGGTTGAGCATCGTGCAGATGTCGACGATCTCCGGCTCCCGGGCCGCGTTGTCGATGGTCGTGACGCCCTGGGCCAGCACCGCCGCCATCACCAGGTTCTCGGTCGCGCCGACGCTGGGGAAGTCCAGCACGATGTCCGCGCCACGCAGCCCGTGTGCGGCGGAGGCGATGACGAAGCCGTGCTCACCGGAGATCTCCGCGCCCATCCGGGTCAGCCCGGAGATGTGCATGTCCAGCCCCCGTGACCCGATGGCGTCGCCGCCGGGGTGGGCGACCCGCACGTACCCCCGGCGGGCCAGCAGCGGGCCGAGCACACAGATCGACGCGCGCAACCGGCGGACCAGGTCGTAGTCGGCGTCCGTGCCGGGCTGCTCGGGCACGTCGATGGTCACCGACCGGGACCGGGCCACGCCGCCGCGGGCGACCATCGGGTCGACCGGGTCGTCCGCGTCGAACCGGACGTCGCACCCCAGCCGACGCAGCACCTCACCCATGATCGCGATGTCGGTGATCCGGGGAACGTTCGTGATCACGCTGCGGCCCGGGGCGAGCAGCGCGGCGGCCATCAACTTCAGTGCCGAGTTCTTGGCGCCGACCACGTGCACGGTGCCGGCCAGCCGGACGTCACCATGGACCCGAATGACGTCGACATCGTTGACCGCCGGATCGCCCGCCTCGCCGGGGCCCACCACCACCGGCCAACTGGGAGCACTGTCCGGCCGCGCCGGGATCGTCAGGTCGGGAATCCGTAGGCTGTGCGTCATGGCCGTCCACCTCACGCGCATCTACACCAAGGCCGGCGACGCCGGCATGACCAGGCTGAGCAACAACGAGCAGGTGCCGAAGACCGATCCACGGATCGCCGCGTACGCGGATGTCGACGAGTGCAACGCGGCGATCGGCGTCGCGCTCGCCCTGGGCGGGCTCGACCAGGAACTGCGGGACGTGCTGGGGTCGGTGCAGAACGACCTGTTCGACGTCGGCGCCGACCTGTCCACCCCTGTCGAACCGGAGCCGAAGTACCCGCCGCTGCGGGTGACCGAGGAGTACGTCGAGCGCCTGGAGGGCTGGTGCGACGAGTACAACGCACGCCTGAGCAAGCTCGACTCCTTCATCCTCCCCGGCGGCACCGCGGGCGCGGCGCTGCTACACGTGGCGCGGACGACCGCCCGGCGTGCCGAGCGGGCAGCGTGGGCGCTGGTCAGCCACGATCCGGAACGAACCAGCACGCTCCCGGCAAAGTATCTCAACCGGCTCTCCGATCTGCTCTTTATCCTGTCAAGAACGGCAAATCCGGCGGGAGACGTGCTATGGGTGCCGGGCGGCAAGCGCTAGAACGTCGGTGCACCGCACCCCGTCGAGGTCTGGGTTCCCAATCCGTCCGCCCCCACGCGTAGCCACTGCCGGCGACTCACAAGCGGCGCCCACGCCACACCGCCCGGACGCAGCAGCCGGACGCAGCAGGCGAGGCGAAGCGGCCGGGCGCAGCAGGCCGAGGCGCAGCGAGGCAAGCCCCGCCCATGATCCACTCGGAATCATGAATACCGCGGCATCCGGCCCAGCAGAACACCCCGACATCAAGAAAGCCGAGTCGATCAACCAGCCTGCTCGCCCACCGCGAGGCGGCCGGGGCAGCAACAACCACCGAGCAGGCAAGACTCCGCCAAACCGGTAACGGGCAGGTGCTGAAGACCACGCCAGACAGACGCACAGCGACAAGAACGGGCTTCCGGGGGCGCCCGCCCGGCGCAGGGATCAAGCCTGACCGCCCGGAGCCGGGTGGGCTCCCCCGGAAACCCCCACAGCACCCAAAGGCGAAGCTCAGGCAGCCGGCCAATCCTGGGAGGCCATACGCGGCGAGACCGCCCCCGGAGGAGCGGCCTCAAGCCAAGACAGGAACCCGGTAACTGTCGACCGCGCCATGGCGATCTCCACCGGTGCGTGGTTACTGGTACAGCGGAGGATCACCCAGTCGGCCGGCATGGAGAGCCGTTCCTGGCCCTCCGGCAGTCGACGGCGCTCGACCGCCAACCCCTTGCGGGAGAGAACCCGCTTGGGTCGGATCGCGAAGCTGAACATCCTGTACCACCGCAGCTCGTCACCGGCGAACCGGCCGAAGCCGGGCGACCAGCCACGGCCGTCGAGCACTGTGGTGACTCGGACGCTGAGCCGGATGATGCCACCGCTGCGGGTGACGAGGGCTCGCCGGACGAAGAGGGTCAGAAGCGCGCCGAGGATGACGACAACGCCGATCCCGATTCCTTCGACGATGTCCATCCCCGGTGTGGCTCAGCGGCTCTGCGCGGAGACCGGGGTTGCGCTCTCGGCCAGCACGATGACGCCGTCGGCGCTCACCGAGAGGAAGCCGCCGGCCACCTCGTAGGAGACCTGCTCACCGCCGGCGAGCTTGATGCGGACCTGACCGGGCTCCGCGAGCTGGCCGAGCAGCGGCGCGTGCCCCGGCAGGACACCGAGCTCGCCTTCGGTCGTCCGGGCGACGAGCATCTCGGCGTCACCGGACCAGACCTTCTCCTCGACGGCGACGAGCTCGACGTGAAGCTGCTTTGCCACGCTGTCTCCTTGCTGCGGCGACGGATTGCCGAAAGTCTAGCCTGACGCGCGGGCGCTCCCAACGCGGGTGGCGAGAACCGCGCCGCGACTACTTGGTCTTGTTGACGAAGTCCGGATGCTCCAGCAGGAACGGATCGAGCTGCTCGTTGTGCAGGGCGGTGAAGAAGTCCGCGACGCCCGGCTGGAACTGCTCGCCGAGATAGACGCCTCTGCTGTTCGTGAGTTCGCCACCGGCGAGCTTGATCATTTGGATGGTGTTGGGGCGGAGGTCCTTCAGGGCGAGCCCGAAGTCGACGACGCTGCTGCCCCGACCGTTGAAGATCAGCGACTGACCTGCGGCGCGGAGCACCTTGTCCAACTTGATCGGGTTGGCCACCACGTCGGCGCTGAACGCCTGGCCGACCATGGCCTTGACGAACTGCTGCTGGTGGCGCTGCCGGCCGTAGTCGGAGTCCGGGACGCCGTTCTTCGGGTAGCGCTGCCGGACGTAGTCCAGGGCCTGCCACCCGCTGAGGTGCTGGTTGCCCTTCTTGTAGACCGCCTGCGGGCCGACGTAGCCCTCGCCGTACGTCTTGCCCGGTCGCGGCTTACCGTCGGGCTGCTTGTGCTCGGACTTGACCTCGCGCTCGATGTACATGTCGACGCCACCCATGGCGTCGACGATCTTCTGGAAGCCGGTGAAGTTGATGATGGCGCCGGCGTCGAACCGTTTGATGCCTGTCACGTTCTGCACCGTGGTGGCCAAGAGCTCGAAGCCGCGCGCCGCGTCGGGGTTCCCTCCCGGCATCTGACTGCCGAACGACATGGCAGCGTTGATCTTCGTGGTCTCGCCGGCGAAGTTGGCCTTCTTGAACGCCGGGATCGGCACGTAGAGGTCACGCGGCAGGGAGAACAGGTAGGCCCGGTCCATCGACTCCGGCACGTGCAACACCATGATCGAGTCGGCCAACGGCGCGGCCGTCGCCGTACGCGGGTCGATGCCGACGAGCAGGATGTTGAGTGGACCCTTGATGTCGCTCTTCTTCGGCTGGGCGCCGGCCGCCTGGTCGCCGAAGAGGTCCGCCTTGCCGACCGCGCCCTCGTAGCGGGCCATCAGGACCTCCGCGCCGACAAGCACCGCACCGCTGAGCACGACCAGCACGGTGCCGAACACCGTGCAGATCCTGGCCCAGCGCGGGACGCCCCGCCAGACGGACGACTTGCGGCCACGCTTGCCGGCCTTACCCACGAGCAGCTCCGTTCGTTACGCCCACACGAGGGAAGACGGGCGCACGTCGTCGAAAGGTTGCAAAGATCAACGCTCGTCGGGTGAGCGTGCGGATAGAACGTATCTCGGGTTGTTGGAAACGGACGACCCCGAGTAACGGACCGCGACGATGGTAAGACGCGAAGATGAACAAAAGACTGCCCCGGCGTTGCCGGGGCAGTCTTTTTCGTTCGGGTCGAATCGGGGCTTATCAGCCCTTCATCAGCTCCTCAGCCTTGCGCTCCAGGTCCTCGAGACCGCCGCACATGAAGAACGCCTGCTCGGGGAAGTGATCGTACTCACCCTCGCTGATCTTCCGGAACGCCTCGATGGTCTCCTTGATCGGGACCGTCGAGCCCGGTACGCCGGTGAACTGCTCCGCCGCGTAGGTGTTCTGCGAGAGGAAGCGCTCGATCCGCCGGGCCCGCGCCACGGTGATCTTGTCTTCCTCGGAGAGCTCCTCGATGCCGAGGATGGCGATGATGTCCTGCAAGTCGCGGTAGCGCTGCAGGATCCGCTTCACCTCGGTGGCCACCTGGAAGTGCTCCTGGCCGACGAACTCCGGGGCGAGGATCCGGGACGAGGACGCCAGCGGGTCCACGGCCGGGTAGATGCCCTTGTCGGAGATCGACCGCTCCAGGTTGGTGGTCGCGTCCAGGTGGGCGAACGTGGTGGCCGGGGCGGGGTCGGTGTAGTCGTCCGCCGGCACGTAGATCGCCTGCATGGAGGTGATGGCCTGGCCCCGGACGGAGGTGATCCGCTCCTGGAGCTCGCCCATCTCGTCGGCCAGGGTCGGCTGGTAACCCACGGCGCTCGGCATACGGCCGAGCAGGGTGGACACCTCGGAACCGGCCTGCGTGAAGCGGAAGATGTTGTCGATGAAGAGCAGCACCTCCTGCTTCTTCACGTCCCGGAAGTACTCCGCCATGGTCAGCGCGGAGAGCGCCACCCGCAGCCGGGTGCCCGGCGGCTCGTCCATCTGGCCGTAGACAAGTGCGGTCTTGTCGATGACGCCGGACTCGGTCATCTCGGCGATGAGGTCGTTGCCCTCACGGGTGCGCTCACCCACGCCGGCGAACACCGAGGTACCACCGAAGTTGCGGGCAACCCGGGTGATCATCTCCTGGATGAGCACCGTCTTGCCCACGCCCGCGCCGCCGAACAGGCCGATCTTGCCGCCCTTGACGTACGGGGCGAGCAGGTCGATGACCTTGATGCCGGTCTCCAGCATCTCGGTCTTCGGCTCCAGGTCCGCGAAGGCCGGGGCCTTGCGGTGGATGCCCCACCGGTCGTCGGCCTCGAACGTCTCGCCCTCGGTGAGGTTGAGCACCTCGCCGATCGCGTTGAACACGTGGCCCTTGACCGCGTCGCCCACCGGCACCGTGATCGGCTCGCCGCGGTCGCGCACCTCGGCGCCGCGGACCAGGCCGTCGGTCGGCTGCATCGAGATGGCACGGACCAGGTTGTCACCCAGGTGCTGGGCGACCTCCAGGGTCAGCGTCTTCTCACCGCCGGACAGGTTCACCGTGACGTTGAGGGCGTTGAACAGGGGCGGCATGGCGTCACGCGGGAATTCGGCGTCGACGACCGGGCCGATGACCCGGACCACGCGACCCGTGGCCGTCTTGGTCTCTACTGGTGCAGTCATCACACTTCACTTCCCGACGCGGCCAGCGCGTTGGCGCCGCCGACGATCTCGCTGATCTCCTGGGTGATCCCGGCCTGGCGAGCCGAGTTCATCTCGCGCGTGTACTTCTCGATCATCTCTTCGGCGTTGTCGGTGGCGCTCTTCATCGCCCGCCGCCGGGCCGCCGACTCACTCGCCGCCGACTCGATCAACGCCGCGTAGATCCGCGTGTTGATGTACCTCGGCAGGAGCGCGTCGAGCAGCGCCTCCGCCTCCGGCTCGAACTCGTACGCCGGCAGCAACCCCTCGGAGCGCGGCCGGTCCTCCACCTGCATCGGACCAATGATCTTGGTTACCGGGTTCTGCGTCATGAGCGAGTGGAACTCGGTGTAGACGATGTGCAACTCGTCGACGCCGAGCACCCCGTCCGCCCCGGCGCTGCCGTCGGCGTCGTCCGCACCGGCGGTGAACGCCTTGATCAGCGTCTCACCGACGGTACGTGCGTCCTCGAACGACGGCTGCTCACTGAAGCCGGTCCAGTTCGCCTCGATCGGCCGGTTGCGGAACCGGTAGAACCCGACACCCTTACGCCCGATCACGTAGAGCACCGGCTCCTTGCCGTCCGCCTTGAGCCGCGCGATCAGCGACTCCGCCATCCTGATCGCGTTGGAGCTGTAGCCGCCGGCCAGACCACGGTCACTGGTGACCAACAGGACGCCCGCCCGCCGCACCCGCTCGCGCGGGGTGAGCAGCGGGTGGTCGATCCGAGCGTTGGACGCCAGCGCCGTGAGCACACCGGTGATGGCCTGGGCGTACGGCAGGGACGCCTGCACCCGGGCCTGAGCCTTGGCGATCCGGCTCGTCGCCACGAGCTCCATCGCCTTGGTGATCTTCTTCATCGACTTCGCCGAGCGGATCCGTTGACGAAGAACGCGTACCTGGGCGGCCATCAGATCAGCTCTCGGCCGGGCGGTCGGTCGCGCTGTCGCGGAAGCGGGTCACCGTCTCGCGGTTCTCGTCGCCCTCAAGCGGTGCGGCCGGCGCGTCATTGACCGTGCGCTCGTCGTCCTTGTTGAGGAAGACCTGCTTGAACTCGGTGATCGCGGCGTCCAGGGAGCTGACGATGTCGTCGCCCCACTGGTTGTCGGCGATCCCGGCCAGCACGCCCTGGTGCTTGTGCCGCAGGTACTGGAGGAACTCCGCCTCGAAGCGACGAACCTCGCCCACCGGGATGTCGTCAAGCTTGCCCTCGACACCGGCCCAGACCGAGACGACCTCCTGCTCGACCGGGAACGGCGAGTAGTTCGGCTGCTTGAGCAGCTCGACGAGGCGTACACCGCGGTCGAGCTGGGCCCGGGAAGCCCGGTCCAGGTCGGAGGCGAAGGCGGCGAACGCCTCCAGCTCGCGGTACTGCGCGAGGTTCAGCCGCAGCGAACCGGCGACCTTGCGCATCGGCTTCACCTGGGCGGCACCGCCGACCCGGGAGACCGAGGTGCCGACGTTGATCGCCGGACGAACGCCCTGGTTGAACAGGTCGGTCTCCAGGAAGATCTGGCCGTCGGTGATCGAGATGACGTTGGTCGGGATGAAGGCCGAGATGTCGTTGGCCTTCGTCTCAATGATCGGCAGACCGGTCATCGAGCCGCCACCCAGCTCGTCGGAGAGCTTCGCGCAGCGCTCCAGCAGGCGGGAGTGCAGGTAGAAGACGTCGCCCGGGTACGCCTCGCGGCCCGGCGGGCGACGCAGCAGCAGCGACACGGCCCGGTACGCCTCGGCCTGCTTGCTCAGGTCGTCGAAGACGATCAGGACGTGCTTGCCGCCGTACATCCAGTGCTGCCCGATGGACGAGCCGGTGTACGGGGCCAGGTACTTGAAGCCGGCCGGGTCGGACGCCGGGGAGGCCACGATGGTCGTGTACTCCATCGCGCCGGCCTCTTCCAGCTGGCCCTTGATCGAGGCGATCGTGGAGGCCTTCTGACCGATGGCGACGTAGATGCAGCGGACCTGCTTCTTCGGGTCGCCGGTGCGCCAGTTGTCCCGCTGGTTGAGGATCGCGTCCAGGGCGACGGTGGTCTTACCGGTCTTCCGGTCACCGATGATCAGCTGCCGCTGGCCCCGGCCGATCGGGGTCATCGCGTCGATGGCCTTGATGCCGGTCTGTAGCGGCTCGAACACCGACTGGCGGGACATCACGTTCGGAGCCTGCAACTCCAGCTCGCGGAAGCCCTCGTTGGCGATGTCGCCGAGCCCGTCGATCGGCTTGCCGAGCGCGTCGACAACGCGGCCGAGGAAGGCATCGCCAACCGGAACGGAGAGAACCCGCTCGGTGCGCTTGACGCGCTGCCCCTCCTCCAGCTTGGCGGAGTCACCGAGAACGACGACACCGATCTCCCGGACGTCGAGGTTCAACGCCACGCCGAGCGTGCCGTCCTCGAATTCCAGGAGCTCGTTGGTCATGGTCGAGGGCAGGCCCTCGACGTGGGCGATGCCGTCACCGGTGTCGGCGACGGTGCCGACCTCCTCGCGGGAGACGTCGGACGAGTAGGAAGAGACGTAGCGCTCCAGGGCGCCGCGGATCTCCTCCGTCGAGATGGTCAGCTCGGCCATCCTCTGCTTCCTTAAAATTCAGGGGCCCGGGATACCTAGTACCGACCGGTCCGAATGGCGTCTGTCAATCCGGGCGCTGAGCGGTCCAGCCACCCCAAAGCTGGGCGGCGAAGCCGCTCAGCGCTTCGCGAGCGCGTTGCGGGTCTCGTTGAGGCGACGCAGGATGGTGCCGTCGTACAGGTCGGAGCCGACCCGAACACTCACGCCACCCAGGACGTGCGGGGCGACCGTCTGCTTGACGGAGACCTCTCGACCGTATATCGCGGCGAGGCTCGCACCCAGCCGGCGTTCGTCCTCGTCACTCAACGGGGCCGCGACTGTCACGTACGCCACCTGCCGGTCGCTTCGCTCGGCGGCGAGCTCCACCAGCCGGGTCAACGCGCCGGTGAAGGAGCGCCCGCCGAACCCGCCGAGCGCCACCTCGACGAGGCGGACGGTGACCGGACGGGCCTTGTCGGCGAGCAGCTCGCGGGCCAGCGTGGCCCGCTGCTCGACCGGGGCGACCGGGTCGGCCAGCGTGTTGCCCAACGCCGACTGACCGGCCACGACCTGACCGAAGCGGAACAGCTCGTCCTCGACCTCACCCAGTTCGCCGGCTTTGTCGGCGCTGGCGAGCAGCGCCTCCACGCCGAGGCGCTCGACGCCGTCGAGCAGCTCCGACGGTGCCGACCACCGGCCGGCGACAAGCGACACGAGCAGGTCGAGCGCGTCCGCGCCGATCCGCCCGCCCAGCATGTCGCCGAGCAGGGCGCCACGGTCCTCGCCGGACCGGGACGGCTCGGAGAGCGCCCGGCGCAGCCGCGGCTCACGCCGCAGCAGGGTCGCCACGGAGAGGATGGCATCGGCGGTGGAGGTCACCGCCGACGGCTCCGCGCCGCGGACGTACGCGTCGAGGCGCTCGGCCGCGACCTTGTACGACTCCCGGCTGGCGGCCTGCATCAGCGGGCCCCCGTGCTCTCGAGGCCGCTCAGGAACCGGTCGACGGTGCCCTTACGCCGCGCCTCGTCGGCCAGCGACTCACCAACGATCTTGCTGGCCAGGTCCACCGCGATCGTGCCGACCTCCGCGCGCAGCTCGCGCACGATGGTGGCCCGCTCGGCGGCGAGCGCGTCCTTGCCCGCCTGGATGACCCGGTCGGACTCTTCCCGCGCCTTCGCGAGGATGTCCTGTCGGATCCCCTCGGCGTCGGCCCGCGCGTCGTCACGGATCTTGGCGGCGTCGGTCCGGGCCTCAGCGAGCTGGGCACGGTACTGCTCGAGCAGCTGGTTCGCCTCGGCCTGGGCGGCCTCGGCTCGCTTGATGCCGCCCTCGATCGCGTCGACCCGAGCCTGGAACGTCTGCTCCATGCGGGGGAAGACGAACTTGATCAGCACGAAGCAGAGCACGGCGAAGGCGACAATGCCGACCACGATCTCCTCGGGAATCGGGATGATCGGGTTGTGGTCTGACTCACCACCCTCAGCGGCGAGGAAGTACATAGGTGACCTCCCGGTCGACGAGCGGGATTAGAGCTCTCCCTGCCAGATGAAGCCGAAGGCGATGCCGAACAGCGCGAGCGCCTCGATGACGGCGAAGCCGATCCAGACGTACGGCAGGGTCATCCGGGACGACTCGGGCTGCCGGGCGGTCGACTGGATGTAGGCGGCGAACACCAGACCAACGCCGATGCCCGGGCCGATGGCCGCGAGGCCGTAGCCGATGGCGGCGGTGCTGCCAACGACACCTTCTGCGGCGGCGACGTAATCCATTAGTGGTTCCTCCTGGTTATCACGCGTGTCTCTCACGCGGGACGACAACGGATGGTGCGGTGGATCAGTGCTCTTCGGCGATCGCGCCCTGGATGTAGCTGGCGCTCAGCACCGTGAAGACGTAGGCCTGTAGGACGATGACCAGCGCTTCGAGAAGGGTCAGCGCCACGGTCATCACCCAGGAGACCACCGAGACCGGCGCCAGCAAGGCGTTGGAGCTGAGCATCGCGAAGCCGCCGAGCGTGAAGACCAGCAGGAGCATGTGGCCGGCGAACATGTTCGCGAAGAGACGGACGGCCAGTGAGAACGGCCGGATGATGAAGGTCGAGAACGCCTCGATCGGGATCAGCAGCGGCAGGATGTACCAGGGTGCCGGCGGGATCAGGGCGTGCTTGAAGTATTTGGCGAAGCCGTGGTGCCGGATGCCGATGTAGTTGAACAGCACGTAGCTGATCACCGCGAGGATCGCCGGGAAGGCGATGTGCGAGTTCGGCGAGATCTGGAAGAACGGGATGATCGCGAACGCGTTCGTCACCAGCACGAAGCAGAACAGCGTCGTGAAGTAGGGCGCGAACCGCACACCCTGGTGACCGATCATGTCGACCGAGATGTTGTTGCGCACGAAGCCGTAGATCGACTCGGCGAACCACTGCTTCTTGGTCGGCACCAGCTTCGGGTTCCGGTAGGTCGCCAGGAAGAAGATGATCAGAACGCCGACCGCGATCCAGACCATCAACGTGAACTTGGTGAACCAGTAGGAGTCGTGCGCACCCCAGGGCAGGATGCTGGGCAGGTAGAAGTCCTCCTTGCTAGGTGGGAATTCTGCCTGGCCCGCTGCCAGGACGTTCGCCTGTCCGAACACCGCGTCCCTTCCTAAGTAGGCGTGCCGAGTCGGCGGATGACCAGGATGACTCCCCCGGCCATGCCGAGCACGAAGCCGATCCCGGTGGCGACGCCACCGGTGTCGAGCCACTGGTCGACCAGCCAGCCGATGAAACCCCACACGAGCATGCCTCCGACGAGGTAGCTGAGTGCGGTCCAGCCCTGACCGGCACCGGACGGATAGTCGTCCGGTTGACCGGGGGGACGGGGGGTTTGGTCATCAGCCATGACGGGGCGAACGATATCAGCCGGGAAGACGAGGCTGTGCCTCACCCCCCGCACAACCATCGTTGTGTGGGCTTCTCGTGGGCGCCGTCGTCTGTGGGCACGCTACTCCCCTTCCGCCCGTCGGAAAATGACCGGAGGCCGACACATTGCGGCGCGTCCGCTGGTTGGGACGACCGCCGGGTCAGCCGCGCGGCCGGCGAGCGTGCACCGTGGTCAGCCACCAGAGGTGCACCGCAGTCCACACTGCCACCCCGGCGACGATGCCGAGGCAAAGAGGGATCAAACCGGGCCACCCGGTCGACGCCACCGCCACCAGCACCGCACCCAGCAGGCTGAACTTCAACACGTACAGGCCCAGGCCGAGCGGCAGCAGCAACTGCGGGTTGACCTCGTCGGCCCGGGCCAACACCACTGTGGTGAGCGTGTAGCTGAGCACCGTGACGCCCACGCCGGCCGCCGCGCCGAGCGCGGCCGTCACACCACCGGTCACCCCGCCCACCACCGCGGCGAGCACTGCCAACGCCGCCGACGCGCCCAACAGGACCGGCAGGTGCCGCAGCCGCCACCGCCGGTCGGTGTCCGGCGCGACCACCCCGGGCTCAGCCACGGGGGTACGCCGGAAACGCCGCGACCAGCTCGGCCACCTCGGCACCGATCCGGGTCAACTCGTCGGCACCGCCCGCAGCGGCGGGATCGGTGCGCACCGCACTGGCGATCAGCGTCGCCACCTGCCGCAGCTCCCCCTCCCGCATGCCCTGGGTGGTCACGCTCGGGGTGCCCACCCGCAGGCCGGAGGCCACCATCGGCGGCTGTGGGTCGTACGGGATGGCGTTCTTGTTCAGGGTGATCGACGCGGCGTCGCAGCGTCGCTCGGCCTCCGCGCCGGTCACCCCCACCTCCCGCAGGTCGATCAGGGCGAGGTGGGTGTCGGTGCCACCGGACACCGGCCGCATCCCCTCGTCGGCCAACCCGGCCGCGAGCGCCTGGGCGTTGCTGACCACCTGCCGGGCGTACGTCTGGAACTCGGGCTGGGCGGCCTCGCGCAGCGCGACCGCCTTGGCCGCGACGGCGTGCATCAGCGGGCCGCCCTGGGTGAACGGGAAGACCGCCTTGTCGATCCGCTGGGCCAGCGACTCACGGCAGAGGATCATGCCGCCGCGCGGGCCGCGCAGCACCTTGTGGGTGGTCGCGCAGACGACGTCCGCGTACGGCACCGGGGACGGGATCGCCCGGCCGGCGACGAGGCCGATGAAGTGCGCCGCGTCCACCATCAGGTACGCCCCGACCTCGTCGGCGATCTCCCGGAACCGGGCGAAGTCGATCAGGCGGGGGTACGCGGTCGCGCCACAGATGATCAGCTTGGGTCGGTGCGTCCGCGCCAGATCGCGTACCTCGTCGTAGTCGATCAGCTCGGTGTCCGGGCGGACCGGGTAACCGACCGGGTGGAACCACTTGCCGGAGAAGTTCACCCGGCTGCCGTGGGTCAGGTGCCCACCGTGCGGCAGGTCCATCGCCAGCACCGTGTCCCCCGGCTGCACCAGCGCGGCGTACGCGGCCAGGTTGGCGCTCGCCCCGGAGTGCGGCTGGAGGTTGGCGTGCTCGGCCCCGAAGAGCTCCTTGGCCCGGGCGATGCCGATCTCCTCGGCCCGGTCCACCTCGGCGCAGCCGCCGTAGTAGCGCCGGCCCGGATAGCCCTCGGCGTACTTGTTGGTGAGCGTCGAACCGAGCGCGGCAAGCACCGCCGGCGAGGTCAGATTTTCGCTGGCGATGAGCTGCAGGCCACCCCGCAACCGGTCCAGCTCGCCGAGGACCACCCCGGCGATCTCCGGGTCGGTGGCCCTGAGCTGGGCGAAATCCGGCCCCCAGAAGGTGCTCGTCTCGGTCTCCACAGCGAACGAGTCTAGGGGGCCGCACACTGGGACCTGTGAGATGCCTGGTCACCGGAGCCACCGGATACATCGGCGGGCGGTTGACGCCACTGCTGCTCGCCGAGGGTCACACAGTGCGGTGCCTGGCCCGCAAGGTGGTCCGGCTGCGCGATGTGCCCTGGGCCTCGGCGGCCGAGATCGTCGAGGGGGACCTGAGTCGGCCGGACACGTTGCCCGCCGCCTTCGCCGACGTGGACGTCGCGTACTTCCTTGTGCACTCACTCGGCCGACCCGACTTCGAGGCGGCCGACCGGACGGCGGCGACGAACTTCGCGGCGGCGGCCCGCGCGGCCGGCGTACGCCGGATCGTCTACCTGGGCGGTCCGCTCCCGGCGACCGACGCGGTCCCCTCGCCGCACCTGCGTTCCCGGGCCGAGGTGGGACGGATCCTGCTGGACAGCGGGGTGCCCACGGCGGTGCTCCGGGCCGCGGTGATCATCGGCTCCGGTTCGGCGTCGTTCGAGATGCTGCGGTACCTGACCGAGCGACTGCCCGCGATGATCACACCGCGTTGGGTGCGCAACCGGATCCAGCCGATCGCCGTCCGGGACGTGCTGAGCTACCTGGTCGGCTGCACCGAGCTACCGCCGGAGGTCAACCGGGGCTTCGACATCGGCGGGCCGGACGTGCTCACCTTCCGCGAGATGATGCAGCGCTACGCCCGGGTGGCCGGGCTGCGCCGGCGGATCATCGTGCCGGTCCGGGCGCTCACCCCGGCACTCTCCTCGCACTGGATCGGCCTGATCACCCCGGTGCCGAACGCCATCGCCCGCCCCCTGGTGGAGAGCCTGATCCAGGAGGCGGTCGCCCACGAACACGACATCGTCCGGTACGTTCCCGACCCGCCCGGCGGGCTGACCGGCTTCGACGACGCGGTGGCGCTGGCGCTGGCCAAGGTCCGGGACGCCCAGGTGGAGACCCGCTGGTCGACAGCGAGCGGCCCGGACGCGCCGGCCGAGCCACTGCCCAGCGATCCGGGCTGGTCCGGCGGCACCGCCTACACCGACGTCCGGGAAAGAACCGTGGACGCGCCGGCCGCCGCGCTCTGGCGGGTCGTCGAGGGGGTCGGCGGCGAACACGGCTGGTACTCGTTCCCGCTCGCCTGGTCGGTGCGCGGCTGGCTGGACCGCCTGGTCGGCGGCGTCGGACTGCGTCGGGGCCGACGGGACCCGCACCGCCTCCAGGTCGGTGAGGCGCTGGACTTCTGGCGGGTCGAGGAGATCGTCCCCGGCGAGCTGCTGCGCCTGCGCGCCGAGATGCGGCTGCCCGGCCGGGCCTGGCTGGAGATGCGCGTGCTGCCCGCCGACGACGGTCGCAGCCGCTACCAGCAACGCGCGGTCTTCCTGCCCCGCGGCCTGGCCGGCCACGCCTACTGGAAATCGGTGGCCCCGTTCCACACCGTGGTCTTCGGCGGGATGGCCCGCAACATCGCCCGCAACGCCGAACAAACTCCCTGATCGGCTCAGTGGGGATCGTCCAAGGGCGTCGGTTGTGCCTGCCTGCCGCCGCCGCCCCGGCCTCCTGCGTACCTCGCGCGGCGCGTCCTCGCGCGGCGAAGGGGCACGGCAGACCACCCCCACCCTGACCCCCTTTGCTCTGCACCCCGATGTGCACCGATCACGGACCGTAGCCGTCGCATCCGCGGGTGCAGAGCAAAGGGTGGCAGGGTGAGGGTTGATCCCTGTCGCCTCTTACGTGCGGTTCGCTGTCGAGTCAGTTGCCGGTGCGGGCTTCGGTTACCTGGTAGGCCGTGCGTTCGCTGGGGGGCACGAAGTCGCGGATCGGTTGGTCGCGCAGGGCGGTGGCGAGCACCTCGCCGACGGCGTCCACCATTCGGGCCTGCACGGCCTGACCGACGGCGTCCCGGGGGTCGTCCGGGTTCGCCGCCATCGAAGCGACCGCGAGCTGCGGTGTGAACGCCACGACCGTCTCCGTCTCGTACCGTTCCGAGCTGCCGGTCTTGCCCGCCACCGGTCGACCGAGCCGCGCCCGCAGACCGGGTGCGGTGGCACCGTCGCAGCGCCCGTACATCGACTGGTCGCCGACGGGGCAGCGGGCCGCGTCGGTGGCCGCCCGCGCCACGTCGGCGTCGAGCACCTGTCGGCAGTCCGGCTTGGCGGCGTCGACCGGCCGACCGCCCGAGTCGGTGATCGACACCACCGGCAGCGGCGCGCACCGGATCCCCTCGGCCGCCACCGTGGCGTACGCGGTGGCCAGGTCCAACGGCGTGGTCGCGGCAACGCCCAACGTGAACGGGCCCCAGTCCTTCGCTCCGTAGCGGGCCAGGCGGGCGTCGGCGTCGGCCCGGAGCACGATGCCGAGCCGCTCGGCCATCTCCACCACCCGGTCGGCGCCGACCTTCTCGGTGAGCCAGGCGAAGTACGTGTTCACCGACCGACCGAACGCGCTCCACATGGTGCGGGGGCCGTCCATCGCCGACGGGCTGGCGTTCGCCGGACACCAGTGGCCGTCACAGCTCGCCTCCCCCGTCACCGGGAAGCGGGTGAGCAACTGGGTGGGCGCCACGAAGTCGGTCGACAGCGGCAGACCCGCCTCCAGCGCGGCCAGCATGGTGAAGAGCTTGAACGTCGAACCGCCCTGGTACCCCTCGATCGCACCACCACCGGCGATCAGCTGGTTGACCGTGTTGGGGCGGTTCTTCTGCCCGACCGGGTTGTCCCGCACGCTGTAGGCGCGGTTCACCGACATCGCCAGCACCCGCCCGGTGCCCGGTTGCACCACAGCGGTCGGCACCGTCTCGGCATCGGTCGGCTGATAGATCTTCAGCACCTGCTCGGTGGTGGCCCGCTGCACCCCGGGGTCCAGCGACGACACGATGGAGAAGCCGCCCCGGCGCAGCGCCCGCTGCCGCTCGTCGGCCGTCGACCCGAACGCGGACTGGCTGCTCCACCAGCGGGTGAACCAGTCGCAGAAGAACCCCCAGTCGTTGTGCTTCTCGGGCACCGCCGTGCAGTCGTTCGGGGTCTCGCTGGGCCGTAGTTGCAGTGGCTCGGCCCGCGCCGCCGCCGCCGCGTCCGCCGGCACCTGCCCCGACTCCACAAGTCGCTCCAACACGTACGACCGCCGCGCCAGCGCGCTGTCGGCGTCGCCGTTGATCGGGTCGTCGCTGTCCGGTGAGCGGACCAGACCGGCCAGCAGTGCCGCCTGGGCCAGGGTCAGCTCGGCCGGAGACCGGGAGAAGTAGCGCTTGCTGGCCGCCGCGATGCCGTACGCCCCGGCGCCGAAGTAGGCGATGTTGAGGTAGCGGGTGAGGATCTCCTCCTTGTCGAGTTCGCGTTCCAACGCGAGCGCGTACCGCATCTCCTGGAGTTTGCGGGCGGTGGTGACCTCGGTGGCCGCCGTGCGCTGCGCCTCGGTCAACCGGGGGTCGCTGCTGAGCACGTTGCGGACGTACTGCATGGTCAGCGTGGAGGCGCCCTGCCGGGTCTGGCCGTCGCGTCGGTTGACGGTGAACGCGCGTACCACGCCCCGCAGGTCCACGCCGCTGTGCTTGTAGAACCGGACGTCCTCGGCGGCCACGATCGCCTGGCGCATCACCGGGGCCACCTCGTGCAGCGGCACGTCCACCCGATCCTCCTGGTAGAAGGAGGTGATCAGGGTGGTGCCGTCGT
Source organism: Micromonospora sp. NPDC049230 (assembly GCF_040647875.1). Taxonomy (NCBI): domain Bacteria; kingdom Bacillati; phylum Actinomycetota; class Actinomycetes; order Micromonosporales; family Micromonosporaceae; genus Micromonospora; species Micromonospora sp. NPDC049230. Next base: position 172,330 of record NZ_JBEZCZ010000006.1, on the reverse strand, counting down.
TGGCGTAGAGGTTGGAGCGCTGGGCGGTGGGCGGCGTGCGGAGCGTGTTCGGCAGCTCCGAGTACGGCGTGGACAGGGCACTGAAGCCGATCCCGAACACCAGCGCCGCCGGCAGGGCGGCCGCGGCCAGCACCAACCCGGCGAGTACGCCGGCGATCACCACGGTCAGCAGTTTGTCGAGATGGGCCCGGATCATCAGCTCTCCCCGCAGGAGCCGGTCACGCTAGGACCCGTTCAGAATGACCCGCAACACCCCTTTCGCCCCGGGTTTTCCCCAAACCCGGAGGAAACTCGCACCGCGCTCAGGGCAGCAGTGCGCCGGCCAGCGGGTGGACCGTCTCCTCGATCTCGTCGGCGACCCGGCTGAAGCACTGGTCACCACGACCCCACGGGTCGTCCAGATCGTCCGTCGGCAGCGTCGAGGCGCCCACCCGGGCGTCGTGAGCCGCGGCCACCAGGGCCACGCCCCGGGCGTACACCGCCTCCGGGGTCGCGTCGTCGCCCGGCGGCAACGCGGCGGCGTCCACCGCGGCCAGCAGCCGACCGAACTCGCCCAGGACGAACGTGCGGGCCGCCGCGTCCGGGCGCAGCGCCACCACGTACTCCTGCTGGTCGGCGGTGGCGGTCAGGACCAGGTCGGCGGCGTCGATGTGGTCCGAGCGCAGCTTGCGCGCGGCGAACCCCTCCACGTCCCCACCACGGCCGGTGACCTGCCGGGCCGCCGGCGGGTTCATCTCCTCACCCGCGTGCCAACCACCAGTGCCGGCGCTGTGGCTGTGCACCAGCCCGTCGGCCTGGGCCGGGTCCTGCGCGCGCCGCGTCAACCGCTCCCGCACCGCGAGGGCGAGCAGCCGCTCCGCCATCGGGGAGCGGCAGATGTTGCCCATGCAGACGTGCAGGACCGTGAACGGGGGCACTCAGACCCCCCGGACGTCGACGAGGTCCGGCACCACGTCGCGCAGCTTCTCCAACGGGATCGCCCCGGCCCGCAGCAGTTGCGGCACCTCACCGGTCAGATCCACGATCGTGCTGGGCACCGGGTCGGGGCACGGCCCGGCCTCCAGGTAGGCCCGCACCGAGTAGCTGAGCTGGTCCCGTGCCTCCTCGGCGGTCACCGCGGCGGGCTGGCCGGTCTTGTTGGCCGACGAGACCGCCATCGGGCCCGTCTCGCGCAGCACCTCCAGGGCCACCGGGTGCAGCGGCATCCGCACCGCCACAGTGCCCGTCTTGTCGCCCAGATCCCACTGGAGGCTCGGCGAGTGCTCGACCACGATCGTCAGCGCACCCGGCCAGAACGCCTCCACCAGGTCCCGGGCGGCGGTGGGCAGCGAGAAGACCAACCCGTCCAGGGTGTGCCGCGAGCCGATCAGCACCGGCGGCGGCATCTGTCGACCCCGGCCCTTGGCATCCAGCAGGGCCTTGACCGCGTACGGGGTGAACGCGTCCGCGCCGATCCCGTAGACGGTGTCGGTGGGGAGGACGACAAGCTCGCCGTTCTTGACCGCCTCGATCGCCGCGGCGATGCCGCGGTCCCGATCGGCGGGCGACCGGCAGTCGTAGAGCATCACGGGGAGTCAGTCTGCCACGCCGCCCCGGCCGGGGCGTGCTGGCCGTCCGCCCGTCGGGACGCGGTGGCGTAACGGGGCCGTCCGGTGAGGTCCAGATGTTCCGCGACGGCGGTGAATCCGCCGTCCTCGGCCAGCAGGCCGGGGACCGCCGCGCCGTGGGTGTCGTCGTGCTCGACCCCGAAGACGCCGCCCGCGCGCAGCAGCACCGCCGCCCGACCGACGACCGGACGGATCACCGTCAGGCCGTCCGCGCCGCCGAAGACCGCCTCGGCGGGGTCGTGCCCGGCCACCTCCGGCGGGACCACCACGTCGTCGGGCACGTACGGCGGGTTGCAGAGCAGCACGTCCACCGAGCCCACCAGCGCCGCCAGCAGGTCCGGCGCTGTCACGTCGGCCTCGACCACCTCGATCGGCCGGTCCCCCGCCCCGACCCGCTCCGCCGCGTTGCGCCGCAGCCAGGCCAGCGCCCGCGGGGACCGCTCCACAGCGATCACCCGCGCCCCCGGCACCTCCTGGGCCACCGCCAGCGCGATCGCGCCCGAGCCGCTACAGAGGTCGACCACCACCGGATCGACCCGCCCCCGGGCCTGCTCGATGCCCCAGCCGGCCAGCAACTCGGTCTCCGGCCGGGGCACGAAGACACCCGGGCCGACCGACAGTTCGAGGTGCCGGAACCCGGCCCGGCCGGTCAGGTGCTGCAACGGCTCGCGCGCGGCACGCCGACGGGTCAGGCCGTCGAGCCGCGCCACCTGCTCGCGGCTGAGGTCGTCGGCGAGCGCCAGCCGACCACGGGGCACCCCCAGCACGTACGCAGTCAGCACCTCGGCCTCCACCCGGGCCGAGCCGACCCCGGCGGCGGCGAGCGCGCGGGCCGCTCGGGCCACCGCGGCCGACGGGCGGACGGGGCCTGTCCCTTCGGGGGGGTGTTGCGGCAGAGTGGTCACGCGATAATCATGATGCGTCGCGGGCGGCGCGACCAACGGGTGCGCGGACGGCGCACACGACAGGAGGTTGGCGGGTGGGCTGGCTCGACCGGGTCGATGACCAGGTTGATGCCCTCACGCGCGCCCGGGCGTTGCAGGAGGCCAGCCGCTCCGCGGAGTCGTACGTGCTGCTGGAGCGTGTGATCCGCACCACGACCGACCCGGCGGCACGGGCGGACGCGATGGTGCAGCGCCTCTCCGCGCTGATCAATCTCGGTCGGACGGCGGAGTTCACCAGGGCCATCGAGGAGGCGTCGGCGGCCGTCCGCGATCTCGCCGAGCCGTACCTGCACGGGCACCTCAACGCACTGGCCGCCCTCGCCGCACACCACCAGGGCGCACTGGACCGCTGCGTCACCCACCTCGTCCGAGCCGCCCGGGCGCTGGGCGCCGTCGAGGACCCGGACCGGGACACCGCCTGGGGCTGGCACGACCTGGCGATGGCGTACAGCTACCTCAGCTTCCACGGGTACGCCCTCGGGGCCATCGAGCGGGCCCGGCAGCTCGGGCTCACCGCCGGGATCCCCGAGGAGACGTTCGCCGCGCCGGGCATCCGGCTGCGCAACGCCGTGGCACTTGACCACAACGGCGACAGCGACGGCTGCCTGCGGGTGCTCCGGGACGTGGCCGCCGACCTGGCCCGCTTCGTACGCTCCGGGCGGGCCGGCCGGCTACGCCCGAGCAGCCTCGCCGCGTACGGCTACGCGGCGGCCCGGCAGGCAGCGCTCGGCGACCAACTGGAACCCGACCGGAAGACCGAACCGGCCCGCCTGATCAGCCACGGTGGGGACAGCGCCCGCGCCCGCGACATGCGCCAGCTCGGGCAGGTGTGCCTCGCCGTCGCCGACGGGCGGCCGATCGAGGCGGTCACCCGACTGGACACCATCCACGTGTCCAACGAGACGCTCGGTGCGGCCGAGCCGGCCCGTCTGCGCAGCATCGCGCTGGCCCGTGCCGGGGACCACCCGGCGGCGCACCGGGCCGACCGGCTGGCGTTCCGGCTCGCCGCCCAGCGCAACGACCGGCTGCGGGACGTCTACATCGACGGCATCGCCGCCCGGATCGACCACGAGGAGATGCGCCGCGAGGCGGCACGGTTCGAGGGCGAGGCGTTGACCGACCCGCTCACCGGGCTGCCCAACCGGCGCCGGCTGGAGCGCTACATCACCGCCGTGGTCAGGCGGGGCGAACGGGTGGTGATCGGTGTCTGCGATCTGGACGGCTTCAAGGCGGTCAACACCCGCCACGGGCACCACTCCGGTGACCTGGTGCTGCAACGCATCTCCGGGGTGATCAACCGGGTGATGCGCCGGGGTGACTTCGTGGCCCGTTACGGCGGTGACGAGTTCGTGGTGGTCCTGCCGGACACCGGCATGGCGGAGGCCGCCGAGGTGGCCCGCCGGATCGAGGCCGCCGTCCGACTCGAAGACTGGGAGTCGCTGGTGCCGGGGACCCCGGTCGGGGTGAGCATCGGCTTCGCGGAGGTCTCCGGCGGCGGGCTGCGGGACGCGCTCAGCGTCGCCTTCGAACAGGCCGACCGGGAGATGCTCCGCGCCAAGTCCCGCCCCCGCGCGAGCTGATCGCCCGCGCGCCCGCGGCGGCGCGTCCGGCCGGATGGCCGCCGGGTGCGCTCAGCGGCGGGTCAGTTCGGTGTCGCCGGCCAGGCGGGCCGCGCGGTCGGCCTCGGCGAGCGCGTCCAGCACCCCGTCCAGGTCGCCGGCGAGCGCCAGATCCAGGTTGTACGCCGTGTAGCCGATGCGGTGGTCGCTGATCCGGTTCTGCGGGAAGTTGTAGGTGCGGATCCGCTCCGAACGGTCCACGGTGCGCACCTGCGCCTTGCGGGCGTCCGAGGCGGCGGCGTCGGCCTGCTCCTGGGCGGCGGCGAGCAGCCGGGCCCGCAGGATCCGCATCGCCTGCTCCCGGTTCTGCAACTGGGACTTCTCGTTCTGGCAGGAGACGACGATGCCGGTCGGCAGGTGGGTGATCCGCACCGCCGAGTCCGTCGTGTTCACCGACTGGCCACCCGGGCCGGACGACCGGAACACGTCGATCCGCAGGTCGTTGGCGTCGATGGTGACATCGACGTCCTCGGCCTCGGGCAGCACCAGCACCCCGGCGGCGCTGGTGTGGATGCGGCCCTGCGACTCGGTGACCGGGACCCGCTGCACCCGGTGCACGCCGCCCTCCCACTTGAGCCGCGACCAGACGCCGTTGCCACCCTCCGGCACACCCTTGGTCTTGATCGACAGCGAGACGTCCTTGACCCCGCCGAGGTCGGAGTCCTGCGCGTCGATCACCTCGGTGACCCAGCCGTGCCGCTCGGCGTAGCGGGTGTACATCCGCAGCAGGTCGGCGGCGAAGAGCGCCGACTCCTCACCACCCTCACCGGCCTTGATCTCGACGATCACGTCCTTGGCGTCGTGCGGGTCGCGCGGGATGAGCAGCTCGGCGAGGCGCTCCTCCAGCGTCGGCAGGGACGCCGCTATCGCCTCGGTCTCGGCCGCGAAGGACGGGTCCTCGGCGGCCAGCTCACGGGCCGCGGCCAGGTCGGCGCGGGCCTGTTCCAGCTCACCGGCGGCCTTGTGCAGCGGCACCAGCTCCGCGTAGCGGCGGCCCACCCGGCGCGCGGTGGCCTGGTCGGCGTGGATGGCCGGATCGGCCAACCGCTTCTCCAGCTCCGCGTACTCGTCGAGGAGGCCGGCCAGACGCTCGCTGCTCATGCTGCGGATGCTCCTTCGACGGTGTGACGCCGGCATGGTCGGCCCGAAGGCCGACCGCCGGGTGCGTAACGGGGCACAACGCGGACGGCGCCCGCGTCCGGTGGGAAACCGGACGCGGGCGCCGAACGAGGAGTTACTTGGCCTTCTTGGCCTGAACCTTGGCGTACTTCTGCTGGAACTTCGCGACCCGGCCGGCGGTGTCGAGAACGCGCTGCTTACCGGTGTAGAACGGGTGGCAGGCGCTGCAGGTCTCGACGTGGATCGCCCCGCCCTTGGCGGTGCTGCGGGTCGTGAACGTGTTGCCACAGGAGCAGCTGACCTCGGTGGTCACGTACTCCGGGTGGATGTTTGCCTTCATCTCGCCTCGGTCCTCTCGTTGGTGGTCGCCGGGTCGCCGTCATCACTCGTCGCGCCGTACACGACGGGCTCGGGCGTGAACCGGAACCGGTGGCCGATTGACCAGTGTGCCATGGGCCTGAGCCGACCCGGTAATCGGGCCGCACACCTCGTCCGGCATCGTCAACACGTGCTCCCCCCTCCGCATTCCCGCCGCCCGGCGGGGCATTCGCCCACCCGGCGGGCCGCCGCCACGTGCCCCACCGGGGGTACGCGCCAGAGCGCCGGTTTCGGACGTGTCGACTCGACCGGCACGTCCGGATCGCGCACCGAGCCGAAGGGGCGTCGATGACCCGACTGATCGCCACCCGAGGACTGCCCGCCTCGGGCAAGACGACCTTCGCCCGTACGCTCCAACCGTCCGTCCTCCGGGTCGACCGGGACGACCTGCGCCGGATGTTGCACGGCGAGCGGCTCTTCACCCAGTGGGCCGAGGCGCAGGTGACAGCCGTCCAGCGGGCCCAGGTCGAGGCCCTGCTGCGGGCCCGGGCGGACGTCTGCGTGGACGACACCAACCTGCGCGCGCGGACGCTGCGGGGCTGGGCCGACCTGGCCGCCCAGCACGGTGCGACCTTCGAGGTGCACGACTTCACCGACGTGCCGCTGGACGAGTGCCTGCGGCGTGACGCCGCACGCCCGCCCGCCGAGCAGGTCGGTGCGGACGCGATCCGCCGGCTGCACGAGCGGTACCTGGAGGGGCGGACGCTGCCGTTGCCGGTGCCGCAGGCCCGCACCGGAGGCCCCGCCGCCGTGCACGCGCCGTCGAGCGAGCCACCGGAGATCGTCCTGGTGGACATCGACGGCACCGTCGCGCTGGCCGTCTCCCGCAGCCCGTACGACATGACCCGGGTGGGCGAGGACCAGCCGAACACGGCGGTGATCGCGGCGGTCCGGGCGATGCACGCCGCCGGCTACGGAGTCGTCTTCTGCTCCGGACGGGACACCTCCGCCCGCCCGGCCACCGAGGCGTGGCTGGCCCGGCACGTGCGGATCCCGTACCTCGGCCTGCACCTGCGTGCCGTCGGCGACTCCCGGAAGGACTGGATCGTGAAGCGGGAGATCTACGACCGGGAGATCCGGGACCGGTTCCGGGTCGTCGGTGTCTTCGACGACCGGGTCCAGGTGGTCCAGATGTGGCGAGCCCTCGGCCTCACCGTCTTCCAGGTGGCCGACGGCGACTTCTGAGGGCGGCCCTCTCGGGCACGACGAAGGGGCACGGCCGGACGGCCGTGCCCCTTCGTCGTCGGTCACCCGGGACCTGTTACTCCCCCGGCGTCGACTTCGCGATCTGCATCAGGAACTCGATGTTGGTGCGGGACTGCTTGAGCCGGTCCAGCAGGAGATCCATCGCCGCCTGCGAGTCCAGCGAGTGCAGCACCTTCCGGAGCTTGTGGATGATGGCCAGCTCTTCGGGTGCGAGCAGGACCTCCTCCTTACGCGTACCGGACGGGTTGATGTCGATGGCCGGGAAGGTCCGCTTGTCGGCGATCTTCCGGTCCAGCTTCAGCTCCGCGTTGCCGGTGCCCTTGAACTCCTCGAAGATGACAGTGTCCGCCATGGACCCGGTCTCCACGAGCGCGGTGGCGATGATGGTCAGCGACCCGCCGTTCTCGATGTTGCGGGCCGCGCCGAGGAAGCGCTTCGGCGGGTAGAGCGCCGTGGAGTCGATACCACCCGACATGATCCGGCCGCTGGCCGGCGCCGCCAGGTTGTACGACCGACCGAGCCGGGTCACCGAGTCGAGCAGCACGACAACGTCGTGGCCAAGCTCGACCAGGCGCTTGGCCCGCTCGATGGCCAGCTCGGCCACTGTGGTGTGGTCCTGCGGCGGACGGTCGAACGTGGCCGCGATGACCTCGCCCTTGATCGACCGCTGCATGTCGGTGACCTCTTCGGGCCGCTCGTCCACGAGCACCACCATGAGGTGGCACTCCGGGTTGTTGCGGGTGATCGCGTTCGCGATCGCCTGCAACACCATCGTCTTACCCGCCTTCGGCGGCGACTGGATGAGTGCCCGCTGGCCCTTGCCGATCGGCATGACCAGGTCGATGACCCGGGTGGTCAGGATGTGCGGCTCGGTCTCCAGGCGCAGGCGCTCCTGCGGGTAGAGCGGAGTGAGCTTGTAGAACTCCGGCCGGCGCCGCGCCTCCTCCGGCTCCATCCCGTTGATGGTGTCCAGCCGCATCAGCGGGTTGTACTTGTCGCGCCGCTGGTCGCCGCTGTTGCCGCCCTCGCGGGCCGCCCGCACCGCACCGGTGATCGCGTCACCGCGGCGCAGGCCGTACTTCTTGATCTGGGACATCGAGACGTACACGTCGTTCGGGCCGGCCAGGTAGCCGGTGGTCCGGACGAATGCGTAGTTGTCGAGCACGTCGATGATGCCGGCCACGGGGACGAGCACGTCGTCCTCGCTGACCTGCGGCTCACGGCCGCCGGTGTCGGTGCCGGTCTCGGTGCGCTCGCCGCGTCCGCGGCGACGGTCCCGGAAGCGGCTGCGCCGGCCACGCCGGCCGCCACCCTCCTCGTCGTCGCCGTCGCTGTCCCGCTCGACACGCTGACCACGGTCGTTGCGGTCGGCGCGGTCGTTGCGCTCCGGACGGTCGTTGCGCTCGGCACGCTCGCCCCGGTCGGAACGCTCGGCGCGGTCGTTGCGCTCGCCCCGCTCGGCGCGGTCGCCCCGGTCGTTGCGCTCGCCCCGGTCAGCACGCTCGCCCCGGTCGGCACGCTCGCCCCGGTCGTTGCGCTCGCCCCGCTCGGCGCGCTCGCCCCGGTCGGCACGCTCGCCCCGCTCAGCACGCTCGCCCCGCTCGTTGCGCTCGCCCCGGTCGGCACGCTCGCCGCGATCGGCACGCTCGGCGCGCTCCGGACGCTCGGCCCGGTCCCGGCGATTCTCGCCGCGGTCGGTCCGCTCGCCGGCGCCAGCCTCTTCGGTACGCGCCTCTTCGGTGCGTGCCTCGGTCGGACGGGTCTCAGCGGGACGCGTCTCGGTCTGACGGGTCTCCGCCGCCGCGGTCCGGCTCCGCCGGGTGCGGGTGCGGCCCTCGGTCTCGGCGGCCGGCTCGGCGGGCGCCGGTTCGGCGCTACGCCCTTCGGCTGCCGGCCGATCGGCGGTCTCCCGCACCTCGGCACGCACCCCCTCGCGGGTCGGGGCGGCCGCGGCCGCGACCTCGGCCCGCGGTCGAGGGGTCCCGGCGGCGTTGCCGCCCTGCCGCTCGGAGATCGCGGCGATCAGCTCGCCCTTGCGCATGCGAGCCGTGCCGGAGATGCCGAGCGACGCAGCCAGGCTCTGCAGCTCTGGCAGCAGCATCGCCGACAGACCGGTGCCGCTACGCCGCCGACGGGCGGGAGCGGCGGCGGTGGCATCGCCAGCGACGTTGGAAACATCCGACGTCACGTCGGTGGTGTCGCTCAATGGATTCCTTCCCTCGATAAAGGCCGGGACTGCCCGGAGTCGGAACTCAGGTGGCCGGGCGGCCTCGGTGCACCCGCCTCGCAAGGACGCGTCGCGGGAGTCTGTGACACAGCAGCCGGTCGGTATCCCGACTCACCAACGTCGGTGAGCAGGTCTCGCCGTCTGCGGCGACCTGTGGAATCTGCGGTGCGGCGTGGGCCTTTGGCAGGGGTGTGACGGGCTGACCGCCGAGAGCTTCGGGGGTGCGCCGCCTCGCAGGAGATCGCGTGCTTCGCGGCTGTGCTAGGTCTAGAGCGTAATCAACTCTTCCGACCTGCGGCAACAGGGTCCCGCTCGGCGTGTCCCAGTCTACCCCGAGCAACCCGCGCACCGCTGACGTCTATCGGTAACTGCCAAATCTGCCAGTCTGTTCCCACCGGGAAGCCCGCCGGAGGCTCGCCGAACGCCAGCACGGTGGGCCCCGCACCACTGACCACAGCCGCCACATCCGCCGCACGCAACGCTCTGACCAGGGCCAATGTGCCTGGCATCCCGGGTGCGCGGTAGTCCTGGTGGAGCCGGTCGACGGTCGCCGGCAGCAGCAGGGTCGGGTCGGCGGTGAGCGCGTGCACCAGCAGCGCCGCCCGGCCCGCGGTCAACGCGGCGTCCTGATGCGGCACGGCGGCCGGCAACGCGGCCCGCGCGGCGGCGGTCAGCCCGCGCTCCGCCGGGACGAAAACGGTGGGCCGGACCCCGTCCGCGACCGGCAGGGACACCGCCCGCGCGCCCCCCGGCTCGGACCAGGCCACAGTGAAACCGCCGAGCAGGCACGGTGCGACGTTGTCGGGATGGCCCTCGATCTCGGCGGCCAGCCGGAGCGCGGCCGGGTCGTCCAGCCGGTGCTCCCCGTCGGTGACCAGGGCGCGGGCCAGCAGCACCCCGGCGACGATCGCGGCGGACGAGGAGCCCAGACCGCGCGCCTGGGGGATCCGGTTGACGCACTCCACGCTCAGGCCCTCGGGGTGGGCGCCGAGCACGTCGAACGCGGCCCGCATGGCCCGCACCACCAGGTGCTGGTCGTCGGCCGGCAGCTCACCGGCACCCTGCCCGGTCACCGTCACCCGGACCCCGCCCGACGCGACCTCGGCGGCCACGTCGTCGTAGAGCCCGAGGGCGAGACCCAACGCGTCGAAGCCCGGGCCCAGGTTGGCGCTGGTCGCGGGGACCCGGACACGGACCGGCCCGGCGGTGAAGTTCGTCGGCACGCGCTCATGCTAGGGCGTGTGTCCTCGGTCGAGTCGAGGCGGAGTCCAGGCGGCGGTCCGGTGGTCGTCGTCCGGGCCCGCCGCAGGCTGGCCGGGGGCTTTTGACACACCCCCCGGGGCTCGGCACCGACGATCCGGTCGGCTGCCCGCAGCCGGGGATCGACAGCCTCAGTTGGCCGGAGTCGGCACCGGCTCCGCAGCCGGATCGCTGAGCGTGAGCCGGCGGGTGGCGATCCGCCAGCCGACCGCGTACACGAGGGTGATCAGCCCGCAGCCGGCGAGCACCACCCGTTCGTCCACCACGTCCACCACCAGGGCCACCGCCAGCTGACTCACCGAGATCGCCAACGTCGCGAGCATCATGTCGGTGGCGAAGACCCGCCCCCGCAACCGGTCCGGAACCTCGCCCTGGAGGGCGAAGTTCGACATCACCCAGTTGCTGCCGCCGGCGAAGTGCGCCACGAAGACCAACAGCAGCACCAGCGGAAACCAACGCGCCACCGACGCGCCCAGATAGGACAGCCCGTAGAGCGACATCGACAGCGCGAGCCCCGGCAGCAGCCACGCCCGCCTGGTGAGCACCCGACGCATCAGGATCGGCCCCACCAACGCCCCGGCGCCGCGCACCGCGAAGAGCAGGCCGGCGCCGAGCGAGCCGACGCCGTACACGCCGGCCAGCAAGGGGAACACGGTCAGCACGCCGTTGCCCAGGCCCACCGCCGACTTCACGGTGACCAGCGCGAGCACCCGGGGGCGGTGACCGATGTAGCCGAGCGCCTCGCGAACCGCGGCCCAGGTCCGCTGGGGCGGCTGGTCGGTGTCCCGTGGTGCCTGCAACGGCCGGCGGATCCGGGTGGCGAGGGCCGCGGCCAGCACCAGGCCCGCCGCCGCCACCCAGAAGCAGGCGTACGGACCGGCAGCGGTGCTGAGGACGCCGCCGAGCGAGGCACCGACCACTGTCATGGTGCCCCAGGCGGAACCGGCCACCGCGTTACCAGCGGCCAGCTCGTGCGGCTCCAGCACGTTGGGCAGCGCGGCCTGGGCGGCCGGCGAGTAGAACGCCTTCGCCACCGCGACCACCCCGATCGCGACAAGGGCCAGCCACGCCGTTCCGGCGCTGCGCACGCCGAGCAGGAGCAACACCCCCACCAGGGTGGCCAGGTTGGCGCCGATCATGATCTTCCGGCGGTCGACGCGGTCGGCGATGGTGCCGGTGTACGGCAGCAGCAGCGCCACGATGCCGGTGTCCACCGCCAACACCAGCGCGCCCCAGACCCCGCTGCCGGTCAGCTGCGGCAGCAGCACCAGAAGCGGCACCATGACGAACCAGTCGGCGCCGAAGACCACCAGTTCGGCCAGGAAGAGGTTGCGGAAACTCCGATTGCCGGTCAGGACCGAGAGGGTGGACGCCACGGAGCGGGACCCTACCGGGTCGGTGCGGGCGTCGGCCGTACACCCGCTGCGAGCAGCGCGGAGACGGTGACGAAGGTGAAGCCCCGTGCCCGCAGCCCGTTGATCATGTCTGGCAGGCCGCGGAGCGCGACCAGACGTCGCCGGTCACCGACGTCGTGTCCCAACACGATCGTCCCCGGCCGGACCTCGGTCGTGATCCGCCGGGCGTGGCCGGCCGGATCGTCCGGAAACTCGCGCTCCACCATCTGCAACGACCAGAGCACCAGTCGATAGTTGAGCCGCGCCGCCGCGTGCAGCACCGCCCCACCCAGGTGACCGTACGGTGGGCGGACCAGTTGGGGTGCGCTTCCGGTCGCGTCGGCGATCGCGTCGTGGCTGCGGCTCAGGTCGTCGTACACCTCGGCGGCGTCCATCTGGGCCAGGTCGCGGTGTTGCCAGCTGTGGTTGCCCACCTCGTGGCCGGCGAGCCGACCGCGGACGACGTCGGCGTGCCGCTTGGCCTGCGACCCGACCAGGAAGAAGGTGGCAGGCACCCGGTGCTGGGCCAGGGCGTCCAGGACCATCGGGGTCCACTGTGGCGCCGGGCCGTCGTCGAAGGTGAGCGCCACGAGTCGTTGCCCGGTCGGCACCGACCAGACGACCGCCAGCTCGCCGGAGCCGACTCCCCGCCCGTTGCCGAGCGTGGCGCTGGCCGGGCCCCCGGCGAGCGGCAGCCGGCGATGGGTGCTCCGCCACGCCTCGGACGCCCCCACACCGACGGCCACGCCACCCACCAGCAGGGCGCTCCGGCGCAGCAGGTCGCGCCGGGACCAGCCGCGCGTGCCTTCGCTCATCCGTCCGCCCCACTCCGCACAGCACGTCCACCAGACCACTAGGAGTATGCAAGAAGTAACGCAAGGTGCAGGCACGGATCTCCCATCGGAGTGTCCCGGTGCCGGATAGCCGCAACGCCCCCGGCGGGGCCCGTCGGGGGCGTTGCGCAGTGCTTGTCGGAGCCGGGCCCTACTCGGTCGGCTCCGACGGGGGCAGCGGCGAGGTACGGCTACGGGGAAGCCGTAGGACCTCGAACTGGTCGGTGCCATCCACAAGCGCACCCGACGGGGCCCCTCGCCCGGCCGACGGCGCACTCCCGGCCGACGCCGGCGCGGACACGTCACCGGGCACCGCCACCTGGTTCGGGCTGGTCGCCTCGTCGGTCTCCGCCGGCCCGCCGGAGCGCCGCCGGTCGCGTCGAGCCCGCAGCGACTCCTTGGTGTGCTCCACCATCGTGTAGAGCGTCGGCACCAGGATCAGGGTGAGCAGCGTCGAGCTGAGCAGACCGCCGATCACCACCACCGCCAGCGGCTGCGAGATGAAGCCGCCCTCACCGGTCAGCCCGAAGGCCATCGGCAACAGCGCGAAGATGGTCGCCACGGCGGTCATCAGGATGGGGCGCAGCCGACGCCGGCCGCCCTCGACCACCGCCTCCTGGACCCCCATGCCCTGTGCCCGGTACTGGTTGATCAGGTCGAGCAGCACGATCGCGTTCGTCACCACGATGCCGACGAGCATCAGCACACCGATCAACGCCGGCACGCCGAGCGGCGTCCCGGTGACCAGCAGCAGGCCGATCGCGCCTGTCGACGCGAACGGGATGGAGATCAGCAGGATCAGCGCCTGGGTGAGACTGCGGAACGTGGCCACCATGATCAGGAAGACGATCGCGATCGCCACCAGCACCGCCAGGCCCAGATCACCGAAGGCATCCGCCTGGTCCGCGCTGACGCCACCGATCGTGAAGCTCGCGCCCGGCACGTCGATGCCGTCCAGGCGCTTCTGTAGCTCCTTGCTCGTCGCGCCCAGGTTCGAGCCGGTCGCCGCACCGGTCACCGACACGCTGCGCTCACCGTCGATCCGGGTGACCTGCTGCGGCCCCTCGCCCTGGGTGACGTCCGCGATGTCGTCCAGTTTGACCGAACCCACCGGCAGCGCCCGCAACTCCTCCACAGTCATCGGTGGCTGCGAGCCCAGCCGAAGGACGACGTTCTGCTGCTGACCGTCGAGCGCGACCTCACCCAGCGGCGCTCCCCGGAACGCCTGCGACACCAACTGCCCCACTGCGGCCTCGGTGAGCCCGGCCCGACCGGCGGCGACCCGGTCGACAGTCACGTCGACCCGCGGCACCCGCTCGGCCAGGCTGGTGGAGACGTCCTCGACGTCCGGGACACCGGCCATCGCCGCCCGCGCCTCCTCGGTGGCCCGGGTCAGCGCCTCCGGGTCGCTGGCCTGGACGATCACCTCCAGCTGGCTTGTCGACGCCTCCTGCCCGCCACCGAAGCTGATCTCACCCACACCGGCGCCGAGCCTGTCGAACTCCTTGCGCAGCACCTCACGCATCTGCTTCGCGTCGGTGTCACCGTCGAGCGCCAACGACCAGTTGGCGACGTTGTTGCCGCCGCCACCCGCCCACGGGTTGTCCCCCGCGCCGGCGGTCACCTGGTACGTCTCGACGCCCTTGGTGGCCGACAGCACCGACTCGACCTGCTTGGCCGCCGCGTCGGTGGCCGCCAGGCCACTGCCGGCCGGCAGCTCCTGACTCATGTTCAGGGTGTCCTGGCCAGAGTCGTCCAGGAAGTTGGTCTCCAGCTTCTGGGCCAGGCCGAAGGTGCCGAAGAGCACCAGCAGACCGAGCCCCACGGTGATCCACCGGGTCGCCCGCTTGCGGGTGGCGAACCCGACCACCGGCAGGTACGCCCGCTGCAACGGGCTGCGCAGCTCCTTCTCCTCCGCGACACGTCGCACCGCCTCGTCGTCCGCGGTGCCGCCACGCGGCTTGAGGAACCAGTACGCGAGCACCGGGATCACGGTCAGCGACACCAGCAGCGAGGCGAGCAGCGCCACCGTCACGGTGATCGCGAACGGTGCGAAGAGCTGGCCCACGAACCCGCCGACCAGCGCGATCGGCGCGAACACCGCCACAGTGGTGAGGGTGGACGCGGTCACGGCACCGGCCACCTCGCGGACGCCGGTGACGATGGCGTGCCGCTTCTCCTCGCCGTACTCCAGATGTCGTTTGATGTTCTCCAACACCACGATCGAGTCGTCCACCACCCGGCCCACCGCGATGGTCAACGCGCCGAGGGTGAGCAGGTTGAGCGAGTAGTCGCCGATCCACAGGGCGATCAACGCCACCAGCACCGAGAGCGGGATGGAGACCGCCGTGACCACCGTCGACCGCACCGACAGCAGGAAGACGAGGATGACGAGGACCGCCATCACCAGGCCGAGCAGGCCCTCGGTGGTCAACGACTCGATCGACTTCTCCACGAACGGCGCCTGGTCGAAGACCACAGTCAGCTCCGCGCCGGAGGCGTCCTTCAGGTCGGCGAGCCGGTCGCGGATCTCGTGCGAGATCTGCACGGCGTTGCCGTCCGGCGCGGCGGTGACCGCGATGCCGAGGCTGTCCTTGCCGTTGGTCCGGGTGATCGCGGTGGCCGGAGCGAGCTGCTGCTCGACAGTCGCCACATCACCGAGGCGGACCGGCGACGCGCCAGGGGTGATGACGATGCCGCGCAGGTCCTCCAGGCTGGCGATCGGCGTACCGACCTGCACCGGAAGGGTCAACCCGTCGTCGGTCACCGCGCCGGCCGGAACGGCCACGCCGTTCGTCTTCAGCGCCGCGCCGATCGCCGTCGGCTGCACCTGCGCGGCGGCCAGCTTCGCCGGGTCCGGGGTGACCACCACGACGTCGTCGCGGGTGCCGGTCACCTCGACGGTGCGGACCCCCTCGATGCCCTCCAACTCCGGCACCACTGTCGCCCGCAGCTTCTCCGCCAGCGCCCGCTCGTCCGCCGCGCCGGCCGCGGCCAGCACCACCGCCGGCAGGTCGTCGGTGCTACCCGCGATGACCTGAGGGTCGACGCTCGACGGCAGCTGGGCGTCGATCCGGCTCAGCGCGGTCTGCATCTTGTTGACCACGTCGTCCAGGTCGGTGCCGAACTCGTACGTCACCTGGACGGTGGCCGACCCCTCGCGGGACGTGGAGGTGACCTTGTCCAACCCCGGGATGCCCTGGAGGGCGTTCTCGATCGGCTCGGTCACCTGCGACTCGACGATCTCGGGGCCGGCACCGGGGTAGGCGGCCACGATGAACGCGGCCGGGAACTCGAGCGACGGCAGCAGTTGCTGCTTCAGCGACGGAACGGCGAACGCTCCGAACGCCGTGGTCACCACCGCGATGAGGGCGATCAGCCCTCGGTTGGCGAGGCTGAATCTGGCGAGCAGCGACATCGGCCTGGTTCACTCCTGAACGAGAATGCGGGCGGGGATACCCGAAAGTGTGCCGGACTCGCGCAGCCCGACCCCCGCCGCCCCCGGGCCGTCCCGAGGTCCGCCGGCCCGCCGCCGATCAGCAGCCGGACGGTGGCGCGCTCAGGCCAGGTCGAGGGCGCGGGCGGCGGCCATCGGGTCGTTCGCGATGGTCAGCGGCGCCGGGGCCGTGGAGATCGCCCACTCCGGGTCCTTCAGGCCGTGACCGGTCACCGTGCAGACCACAGTCGACCCCGGCGGCACCGCGCCCGCCGCGGCCTGCTGGAGCAGGCCGGCCACGCTGGCCGCGCTGCCCAACTCCACGAAGACACCCACCTCGCGGGCGAGCAGCCGGTACGCGGAGAGGATCTCCCGGTCGGTCACCGCGGCGATCAGACCACCGGAAGTGTCCCGGGCGTCCAACGCCTTGGTCCAGCTCGCCGGGTTGCCGATCCGGATGGCGGTGGCGATCGTCGACGGCTCCGGCACCACCTGGCCGGTCACGATCGGGGCCGCACCGGAGGCCTGGAAGCCGTACATCTTCGGCGCGCGGGTGGTGGCGCCGGCGGCCTGCTCCTCCGCGTAGCCCATCCAGTAGGCGGAGATGTTGCCGGCGTTGCCGACCGGCAGGCAGTGGATGTCGGGCGCGTCACCGAGCGCCTCGACGATCTCGAAGGCGGCGGTCTTCTGGCCGTGCAGCCGGTCGATGTTGACCGAGTTGACGAGCGCGACCGGGTGGTCCTGAGCGAGCTTCGCGGCGAGCGACAGACAGTCGTCGAAGTTGCCACTGACCTGGAGCAGCTTCGCGCCGTGCACCAGCGCCTGGGCCAGTTTGCCCAACGCGATCTTGCCCTGCGGCACCAGCACCGCGCAGGTCAGCCCGGCCCGCGCCGCGTACGCCGCGGCGGAGGCGCTGGTGTTGCCGGTGGAGGCGCAGATGATGGCCTTGTTGCCGGCCTCGACCGCCTTGGACACCGCGAGGGTCATCCCCCGGTCCTTGAAGGAGCCGGTCGGGTTGGCACCCTCCACCTTGAGGTGCACGTCGCAGCCGATCCGCGCGGACAGCACCGGCGCGGGCAACAGCGGGGTGTTGCCCTCGTGCAGCGTGACGACAGGCGTGGCCGCGGTGACCGGCAGCCGATCCCGGTACGCCTCGATCAGACCCCGCCACATGTCGTTCTCCTCGCCTCAACCACTGCGCCGACCCGCGCATCGGGCCACCTTGGACCAGCCTGCCGGAGTGGTCAAGGGCACACCCCGGCTTACCCACCTGGCGGGACGCGCGAGCCAGCCCCACCCCTGGTGTCAACGAATCAGGCGCCGCCCTCGACCCGCAACACACTGGTCACGGACCGGACAATGTCCAGACCACGCAGCTCGCCGACTGTGGCGGCGAGCGCGGCATCCGGTGCGACGTGGGTGACGATGACCAGCTCGGCGTCGCCGGCCCGGCCGGGCGACCCACTCGCCGAACCCTGTCGCACCGTCGCGATCGACACGTCGTGCCGGGCGAACACGTTCGCCACGGAGGCCAGCACACCGGGACGGTCGGCCACATCGAGGCTCACGTGGTAGCGGGTCAACGCCTCGCCCATCGGCCGGACCGCCAGGTCCGCGTACGCGCTCTCGCTCGCCGCGCGCACCCCGGCGAGCCGATTGCGGGACACCGCGACCACGTCGCCGAGCACCGCGCTGGCGGTCGGCGCACCCCCGGCGCCCCGACCGTAGAACATCAGCTGCCCAGCCGCGTCCGCCTCCACGAAGACCGCGTTGAACGCGTCGCCGACGCTGGCCAGCGGGTGGCTGCGCGGGATCATCGCCGGGTGCACCCGGACGCTGACGGTCTCCCGGCCGGTGCGGTCGACGCCCCGGGCCGCGATGCAGAGCAGCTTGATCGTGCAACCCATCGCCTGGGCGCTGGCCATGTCCGCGGCGGTCACCTCGGTGATGCCCTCGCGGTGCACGTCGGCGGCGCCGACCCGGGTGTGGAACGCCAGCGAGGCGAGGATCGCCGCCTTCGCCGCCGCGTCGAAGCCCTCCACGTCGGCGGTCGGGTCGGCCTCCGCGTACCCCAGGGCGGTTGCCTCCTCCAGGGCCTCGGCGAACCCGGCGCCTGTCGCGTCCATCGCGGAGAGGATGAAGTTGGTGGTGCCGTTGACGATGCCGGTGACCCGGTTGATCCGGTCACCGTGCAGCGACTCGCGCAGCGGGCGCAGCAGCGGGATCGCGCCGGCCACGGACGCCTCGTAGTAGAGGTCGCCACCGCCCTCGGCCGCCGCCTCGTGCAGGGCCACACCATCCTCGGCGAGCAGCGCCTTGTTGGCGGTGACAACGCTCTTGCCGGCCCGCAGCGCCTCGACCAGCCAGCCTCGGGCCGGCTCGATGCCACCCACCACCTCGATCACCACGTCCACGTCGTCGCGCTTGATCAGGCCGAGCGCGTCGGTGGTGAACAGGGCCTCGTCGACCGGCAGATCACCCCGGTCGCGGCCCAGCCGACGGACGGCGATGCCGGCGATCTCCAGTGGAGCACCGATGCGGGCGGCCAGGTCGGCCGACTGCTCGTGCAGCAGCCGGACCACCTCCTGGCCGACAGTGCCACAACCGAGCAGCGCCAAGCGCACAGGTGACGTCATCCCACATCCAATGCCAGCAGATCGTCTTCGGTCTCCCGCCGGACGATCAGACGCGCCTGGCCGTCGCGCACCGCGACAACCGGCGGCCGGGGCACATGGTTGTAGTTGCTGGCCATGCTCCGGCAGTACGCACCGGTGCCGGGCACCGCGACAAGATCTCCGGGCTGCACGTCGGCGGGCAGGAATTCATCCTTCACCACGATGTCCCCGGACTCACAGTGCTTTCCCACCACGCGGGCGAGCAACGGCTGCGCGCCCGACGCGCGGGAGGCCAGCGTCGCCGAGTAGGACGCGTCGTAGAGCGCGGTGCGGATGTTGTCGCTCATCCCGCCGTCGACGCTGACGTACGTGCGGAGGCCGTCGAGCTCCTTGACCGTGCCGACCTCGTAGAGGGTGAACACGGCCGGCCCGACGATGGCCCGCCCCGGCTCGATCGACAGGCGCGGCACGGCCAGGTTCTCCGCCGCGCACTCCGAATCGACGATCTTGCGCAGTCGCTTGGCCAGATCCTGCGGGGTGGCCGGGTCGTCCTGGGTGGTGTACGCGATGCCGAAGCCGCCACCCAGGTCCAGCTCGGGCAGCTCCACGCCGCGCGCGTCGCGGATCTGGGCCTGGAGGGCGAGCACCCGGCGGGCCGAGACCTCGAAACCGCTGGCGTCGAAGATCTGCGAGCCGATGTGCGAGTGCAGACCGCGCAACTCCAGCACACCCTCGTCGAGGATCTTGAACGCGGCGTTCGCGGCGGCACCACCGGCCAGCGAGAAGCCGAACTTCTGGTCCTCGTGGGCGGTCGCGATGAACTCGTGGGTGTGCGCCTCGACGCCGACGGTGACCCGGACCAGCACCCGGGGCCGGACCCCGCGCTCGCGGGCCAGCGCGGTGAGCCTGTCGATCTCGGTGAACGAGTCGACGATGATCCGGCCCACCCCGGCGTCCAGCGCCCGGCCCAGCTCGACGACCGACTTGTTGTTGCCGTGGAAACCGATCCGCTCCGGCGGCATGCCGGCCGACAGCGCCGTGGCCAGCTCGCCACCGGTGCAGACGTCCAGGTGCAGCCCCTCCTCGGCGATCATCCGGACCACCGCCCGGCACAGGAACGCCTTGCCCGCGTAGAAGATGTCCTCGGTCGGGAAGGCCGCCCGGAAGTCGCGGCAGCGCGACCGCAGGTCGGCCTCGTCCAGGACGTACACCGGGGTGCCGAACTCGGCAGCGATGTCGCGGACGCTCAGGCCCGCGACGGCGACCGCGCCGTCCGCGCCGCGCGTCACCGACCGCGGCCACAGCGTCGGCAGCAGGGCATTGACATCCTCCGGGGTACGCAGCCAGGCCGGCCCCCGGTTGTTGATGTCCGCGTGCAGCGCACCCGCCTCATGAGCCCTCATGTCACATCCTCTCCGGAGCGGAGACGCCCAGCAGGCGCAGCCCGTTGGCGATCACCGTGCGGGTGGCGTTGTTGAGCCAGAGCCGGGCGCGGTGCAGGTCGGTGACTTCCTCGTCACCCAGCGGCAGCACCCGGCAGTTGTCGTAGAAGCGGTGGTAGGAGGCGGCGACGCCCTCCTCCAGGTAGCGGGCCACCCGGTGCGGCTCCCGCAGCTCGGCGGCCGTCGCCACCACGGCGGGGAACTCGGCGAGCGCCTTGAGAAGCTCGTTCTCCTTCTCGTGGTCGAGCAGCTCGGGGCGGAACGCGTCGGCGTCGCCCGGGACCAGCCCCACCTCGGCGGCGTTGCGGGCCACGCCCGCCGTCCGGGCGGCCACGTACTGCACGTAGTAGACCGGGTTGTCGCGGGTCGCCCGGGTCCACAACTCGATGTCGATGTCGATCGGGGAGTCGCTGGAGTAGCGGGCCAACGCATACCGGGAGGCGTCCACGCCGATCGCCTCGACCAGGTCCTCCAGGGTGATCACCGTGCCGGCCCGCTTGCTCATCCGCATCGGGGCGCCGTCGCGCAGCAGGTTGACCAGCTGCCCGATGAGGATCTCCAGGTTGCGCTCCGGGTCGTCGCCGAAGCAGGCGGCCATCGCCTTCATCCGGCCGATGTAGCCGTGGTGGTCGGCACCCAACATGATCACGACCCGCTCGAAGCCACGCTCGCGCTTGTCCAGGTAGTAGGCGCAGTCCGCGGCGAAGTACGTCCACTCGCCGTTGGACTTGCGCAGCACCCGGTCCTTGTCGTCGCCGAAGTCGGTGGTACGCAGCCAGGTGGCGCCCTCGGACTCGTAGAGGTGCCCCTGCTCGCGCAGCCGGTTCAGCGCCAGGTCCAACTCGCCCCGGTCGTGCAGGTCCTTCTCGTTGAAGTAGGTGTCGAACTCCACCCCGAAGTCGCGCAGCGAGGAGCGGATCTCGTCGAACATCAGCGCGACGCCCTCGACCCGGAAGACCTCCTGGGCGGCGTCGTCGTCGAGGGCCCGCACCTCCGGGCGGCGGGCCTGCACCTCGGTGGCGATCTCGGCGATGTACGCCCCGCCGTAGCCGTCCTCCGGCGCCGCCGCACCCTTGGCCGCGGCGAGCAGCGAACGGGCGAACCTGTCGATCTGCGAACCGGCGTCGTTGAAGTAGTACTCAGTGCCGACGTCGGCGCCGGTGGCCCGCAGCAGTCGGCTCAACGCGTCGCCGACGGCCGCCCAGCGGACCCCGCCGATGTGCACCGGCCCGGTCGGGTTGGCCGAGACGAACTCCAGGTTGATCCGCTCGCCGGCCAGCCGGTCGCTGCGGCCGTACTCCGCACCGGCCTCGACGATCACCCGGGCGAGCTGACCGGCGGCGGCCGCGTCGAGCCGGATGTTCAGGAAGCCCGGACCGGCGATTTCGACCGACTTGACCCCCGCTGACCGGCCCAGCTCCTCGGCCAGGGCGGCGGCCAACTCCCGGGGCGGAACACCCACCTTCTTGCTCAACTGCAACGCGAGGGTCGAGGCGTAGTCGCCGTGCTCGGGATTGCGCGGTCGCTCCACCACCGTGTGCTCCGGCAGGGCTGCGCGGTCCAGGCCACGCTCGACGAAGACGGCGTGGGCGGCGGCAAGGACGACCGAGGCGAGTTCTGCAGGAGTCACCCAGCCATGTTATCGGGGGTAGACTCGGGCACTCGGCGGCTACCCTGCGCGTCATCCGGCCCGCCATTCCCCTGACCGACCGACTTGACGAGGCACGATGAGCATCAGCACCCCCGGTGGCCCTGAGCGCCGCCCGACCGTGGTCAGCACCGGGAAGAAGCCGGCCGCGGGCCGGCCGGCGTCCGGCGCCAAGGCCGGTTCCGGCAAGCCGGCGGGCTCCCCGCGGGCAGGCGGCAAGGGCCCGCGCAAACCGGTCACCCCGGTCAAGGTGAGCCAGGGCCGCGCCTGGGGCCCCATCGCGCTCTTCGTCGCGGTGGGCGTGCTCGCGGCCGGCATCATCGGC
This sequence comes from Micromonospora sp. NPDC049230, assembly GCF_040647875.1. Taxonomy (NCBI): domain Bacteria; kingdom Bacillati; phylum Actinomycetota; class Actinomycetes; order Micromonosporales; family Micromonosporaceae; genus Micromonospora; species Micromonospora sp. NPDC049230. Next base: position 150,277 of record NZ_JBEZCZ010000006.1, on the reverse strand, counting down.
TACGGCGCCTACGCGGCGTTCCAGGGCTCCAAGCCGTGGGACAAGCGGGCCAACGCCATCGACGGCATCGTCAACATCCGCAAGACCGACGGGGAAAGCCTGAAGTACGAGTCGCACAAGTCGGGCCCGCTGACCTGGAAATACTCCCCGCCGGTGGGTGGCGTGCACAACGCCGCCTGGCAAAACTGCATGGGCGACGTCTACGACGCCCCGATCGCCAACGAGCACGCGGTGCACAGCCTGGAGCACGGCGCGGTGTGGATCACCTACCGCCCCGACCTGCCCAAGGACCAGGTCGACAAGCTCGCCGGCAAGGTGCGCGGCGTCGAGAAGATGCTGATGAGCCCGTACGAGGGCCTGGACAAGCCGATCTCGCTCCAGGCCTGGGGCTACCAGCTCAAGCTCGACAACGCCGACGACTCGCGGATCGACGAGTTCATCAAGGACCTGCGGGTGAACGCCTCCGCCGAGGGTCCGACGGCGCTGTGCAACACCGGCATCACCGCCACCGGCACCACCCCCCGCGAGCTTCCGCAGCAGCAGCAGCCACCCCAGCAGTAAGGACGCCGATGACCGCCCCCGCCACCACCGACAGCGAGTACGACGACACCCCGGCCGTCCCGGACGAGGACGGCCGGGCCCCGGCGTCGCGCTATGGCGTGCTGGCGCTCGCCGTCATGGTGGTGGTGGGGCTCCTCCTCGGGTACGCCGGTGGCCTGCTCACCCCGCGACTCACCCGGCCGGGTGACGCGTCGGTCGAGGCGGGCTTCGCCCGGGACATGACGACCCACCACGCGCAGGCGGTGGAGATGAGCCTGATCGCGTACCGGTCGGCGACCCTTCCCGAGGTGCGGCAGATCGCCGTCGACATCGCCACCGGCCAGCAGGGCGAGATCGGCGCCATGCAGACCTGGCTGCGCGAATGGGGTCTGAGCCCGACCGGGTCGCGGCCGGCGATGTCGTGGATGTCCGACGGGGCCCGCCTCAGCAAGGACGGGCTGATGCCGGGGATGGCCACACCGCAGCAGATGACCGCCCTGCGCGACGCGCGGGGCATCGAGGTCGACAGGCAGTTCCTGACCCTGATGTACGACCACCACCTCGGCGGCATCCACATGATCGACGCGGCGCTCGACGAGACCGACAACGACGAGGTGGTGCGGGTGGCCAAGACCATGAAGGCCACCCAGCAGACCGAGCTGAACAACCTCCGGCAGCTCCAGGCACAGGCGGCCAAGGGCTAGCCCCACCGAGACGGCCGTACCCGGGCCCGCGCCACCGCCGCTCATCGGCACGGGCGCGGGCCCGCCCCTGTCGGGCGGGCTTGCCCCAGTTCCCGCCTCAACGCCCGACGCCCACGCGGCCGGCGGATGATCGACTCGGTTTCACGGAAACCGGGCTGTCCGGGCGGGCGGGACGCCCCGACTTTCAGGAACCCGAGTTGATCAAGAGGCGCGCATGGGGGGATTGTGGCTTGAATGTCGGCTTGTCTCCTGTGTGGGGGATTTGACCGGGACAGGCGATTACGTTGCTTAGAGAGTTTTCTCCGCACATATCGTGACCAGTTGTGATTCGTGCTCGTTGCCCAAGGCGTGGGGGTTGCACTCAGAGACGCACGGCGTTCGGTCACCAGCTGGTGCCGACGCCACACCATCGGTGGTGACGGGGCGGTGGCAGCCGTCCGTCGCGGACAGCGGCAGGGCGAGCCGGGAATGCTCAGCCGCGAACAGGAACTCGAACTGATCGACATACTGCGGGGCGTCCATCCCGACGAGTTCGGCCTGGACGAGGAGCTGTGGACACGGCAGAGCCTCACCACGCTCATCACGCGCCGATTCGATCTGCCGTTGGACGCGGGCGCGGTCGGGGCGTACCTGCGGGCCTGGGGGTTGGGTCCGCGCGAGCCGCGCGAGCGCGCCTGCGGGCTCTGCGTCAGCGCGGTCGAGCGCTGGGTGCGCAGCGAGTACCCGGCGATCACCCGGGCCGCCCAGGAGCACCTCGCGGAGGTCTACTGGATCGGTCGGGTGCGGCTGCGCGGCACCATGCCGGCAGCCGACGTGATCTCCGCGGTCTCGTCCCGCGGCCGGGTGCGCTTCATGATCACCACGCCGACTGTGGACCCGCCGCTCCCCCGCGACTTCGTGCTGCGGCTCAGCGGTGCGGAGCAGCGCACCGTGCATCTGATCGTGGACGGTTCCTGGCCGCGCAACGAGTGGCCACGTCGGCTGCCGCGGCGAATCGTCCTGCACCCGCTGCCCAGTTGTGGGCGGGCGGTCGCGGCCTGAGCGCAGGGGTGAGCCGGTCGCCGACACGATCGGCTCACCCATACCGATTCGGCGTACGCAGGGGAGGTTTGCTAGTCTTCTCCAGTCGCTGAGCCCCCGTAGCTCAGGGGATAGAGCACCGCCCTCCGGAGGCGGGGGCGCAGGTTCGAATCCTGCCGGGGGCACACTTGCTAAGAAATCAGGCCGGGCGCAGGAGCATGGTGGCTCCCCGCGCCCGGTTTTCGCATTCCCGCTGGCCGTAGCCGCCGCAACGGGGTCATCCTGCCGCGGCGGCGAAGCGGCGGGCGAGACCCGCGAAGGCGGCCCTCAGCTCCGCGGGCCCGACAACCTCGATATCGGCGTCGAACCTACCGAGGGCGGCGGCGAGGCCGGTCCAGGACCAGGAGCCCTGCACGAGTCGGCACCGGTCGGGGCCGAGTTCTTCGACGAGCCCGTCGTGCGTGTACGTGGCGGCCACGGCGGCGGGAAGGTCGAGGATGACCTCACCGAGGCAGGGCCACGCCGACGCGTCGGTGGACCCTCGGAATCGGGCGGCCACGAAGGTGGCCACGTCTGTCGCGGGGAGCCGTCGGGGGGCGAAGCGCGGTCCGGTCGGGGTACGCGGGCTGATGCGGTCGACCCGGAACGTTCGCCAGTCGCCACGGTCGAGGTCCCAGCCGACGAGGTACCAGCGTCCCTTCCAGGTGACGAGGTGGTGGGGCTCCACGCGGCGGGGTGGCGCGGGGCTGCCGGTCGTCGCCGAGGCGTAGTCGAAGCGCAGGACATCGTGGGCGTGCACGGCCGTCCCGATGGCCGTCAGCACGCTGCTGTCGACAGGGAGGTCCGGGCGGGTGGTGGGTTGTTCGACGGCGGTGACCCGCAGGGTGTCGATGCGGTGCCGCAGCCGACTGGGCATGAGCTGCCGCATGGTGTGCAGCGCTCGCGCGGCGCCCTCCTGGATGCCCGCCCCGGAGAAAGGGGCCAGTTGCAGCGCGACGGCGATGGCGACGGCCTGTTGGTCGTCGAACAGCAGCGGTGGCAGGTGGGCGCCGGCGTCCAGCCGGTACCCACCGTCCGGGCCCTTGACGGCCCGGACCGGGTAGCCAAGCTCGCGCAACCTGTCGACATCGCGCCGCACGGTGCGCGGGCTGACGTCCAGCCTTTCGGCGAGCAGGCCGCCCGGCCAGTCGCGGCGTGCCTGGAGCAGGGAGAGCAACGCCAGCAGTCGCGCCGAAGTCTTGGGCATGCCTCCGATCTTCCCGTAGGTAGCGGCCACAACCTGACCGCTACCGCTGTCATCGTTCCCTCGTCCCCGGGCAGCAGCCACGGGTGAGGACACGTACCAGGAGGGGCAACCATGAGCATCGACACCGTCGCGCACGTCAACCTGCGGGGCAACGCGCGTGCCGCTCTCGAGTTCTACCGGTCGGTGTTCGGCGGTGACCTCGTCGCGGTGACCTACGCCGAGGCCCAGAACGTGCGGCACCCGGACGAGGCCGACCAGATCATGTGGGGTCAGGTCCGGTCCGCCGAGGGCTTCCAGATCATGGCGTACGACGTGCCGTCCGCGCGGCCGTGGAGCCCGGGCGAGAGCCCGTTCTTCGTCTCGGTGCGGGGTGCGGACGTCGACGAGATCACCGGTTACTGGAAGAGGCTGAGCGTCGGGTCGACGGTCGTTGTCGATCTGGCGCCCGCCGGCTGGGCGCCCCTCTACGGCATGCTCACCGACCCGTTCGGCATCACCTGGGTGCTCGACGTCGCCGCCGGGTACGACCCCTGCTGAGCGGAGGGCGAGCGCAACCGGCGGCGGGCCTGTTGGTCAGCTGCCGACGTACGCCGCCAGGTGCTCGCCGGTGAGGGTGGAGCGACCGGCGACGAGGTCGGTCGGGGTGCCCTCGAAGACGACCCGACCACCGTCGTGGCCGGCACCGGGACCGAGGTCGATGAGCCAGTCGGCGTGCGCCATGACCGCCTGGTGGTGCTCGATGACGATCACCGACTTGCCGGCGTCGACGAGACGGTCCAGCAGGCCGAGCAGTTGCGCGACGTCGGCCAGGTGCAGGCCGGTGGTCGGTTCGTCGAGGACGTAGACGCCGCCCTTCTCGGCCATGTGGGTGGCCAGCTTGAGTCGCTGCCGCTCGCCGCCGGAGAGGGTCGTGAGCGGTTGGCCCAGGCTGAGGTAGCCGAGCCCGACGTCGGCGAGCCGGTCGAGGATGGCGTGCGCGGCCGGCGTACGTGCCTCGCCGGCGCCGAAGAACTTCTCGGCCTCGGTCACCGACATCGCGAGCACCTCGCTGATGTCGCGACCGCCGAGGCGGTATTCCAGCACCGACGCCTGGAACCGCTTGCCCTCGCAGTCCTCGCAGGGTGCGGCGACGCCGGCCATCATTCCCAGGTCGGTGTAGATGACACCGGCGCCGTTGCAGCTCGGGCACGCGCCCTCGGAGTTGGCGCTGAACAGCGCCGGCTTCACACCGTTGGCCTTCGCGAACGCCTTGCGGATCGGGTCGAGCAACCCGGTGTACGTGGCCGGGTTGCTCCGCCGTGAGCCACGGATCGCGCCCTGGTCGATCGACACCACACCGGCACCGGCGGGGATCGAGGAGTGCACGAGCGAACTCTTGCCGGAGCCGGCGACACCTGTCACGACGACGAGCACCCCGAGCGGGACGTCGACGTCGACGTTTTGGAGGTTGTTGGCCGTGGCGCCACGGATCTCCAGCCTGCCGGTGGGCGTACGCACCGTCTCCTTGAGGGCCGCCCGGTCGTCGAGGTGGCGGCCGGTGATGGTGCCGCTGGCGCGTAGGCCCTCCAGGGTGCCCGCGTAGCAGATCGTCCCGCCGTCCGTGCCGGCTCCGGGACCGAGGTCGACGACGTGGTCGGCGATGGCGATGGCCTCCGGCTTGTGCTCCACGACCAGCACGGTGTTGCCCTTGTCGCGCAGTTGGAGCAGCAGCTCGTTCATCCGCTGGATGTCGTGCGGATGCAGCCCGATCGTGGGCTCGTCGAAGACGTAGGTGACGTCGGTGAGCGACGAGCCGAGGTGGCGGATCATCTTGGTGCGCTGGGCCTCACCGCCCGACAGGGTGCCCGACGGCCGGTCGAGCGAGAGGTAACCCAACCCGATCTTCTCGAACGAGTCGAGGAGGTGTTGCAGCCCCGCCAGCAGCGGAGTCACCGACGGCTCCCTGATCCCCCGGACCCAGGCGGCGAGATCGCTGATCTGCATGGCGCAGGCGTCGGCGATGTTCTTTCCCTGGATCTTCGACGACCGGGCCTCCTGGCTGAGCCGGGTGCCGTCGCAGTCGGGGCAGGTCGTGAAGGTCACGGCCCGTTCCACGAAGGCGCGGATGTGCGGCTGCAACGCGTCGATGTCCTTGGCGAGGAAGGACTTCTGGATGGACGGGATCAGGCCCGTGTACGTCAGGTTGATTCCATCGATTTTGATCTTGGTGGGCTCCCGGTGGAGCAGGTCGTGCTGCTCCCGCTTGGTGTACCTGCCAATCGGCTTGTCCGGGTCGAAGTAGCCGCAGCCACGGAAGATCCGGCCATACCAGCCCTCCATGCTGTAGCCCGGGATCGTGATCGCGCCCTCGTTGAGCGAGAGACTGTCGTCGTACAGGGCCGACAGGTCGATGTCGTTGATCGAACCCATGCCCTCGCAGCGTGGGCACATCCCGCCGAGCCGGGTGAATGTCGCCTTCTCGGTCTTCGTCCTGCCAACGCCACGCTCGACGGTGATGGCACCGGTGGCCTTCACCGAGGGGACGTTGAAGGAGTACGCGTTGGGCGAGCCGATGTGCGGCTGACCGAGCCGGCTGAACAGGATGCGCAGCATCGCGTTGGCGTCGGTGGCGGTGCCGACAGTGGACCGGGAGTTGGCGCCCATCCGCTCCTGGTCCACGATGATCGCCGTGGTCAGGCCGTCCAGTAGGTCGACCTCGGGCCGGGCCAGCGTCGGCATGAAGCCCTGTAGGAACGCGCTGTAGGTCTCGTTGATCATGCGCTGCGACTCGGCGGCGATGGTGCCGAACACCAACGAGCTCTTGCCGGAGCCGGAGACACCAGTGAACACGGTCAGCCGCCGCTTCGGGATCTCGACGCTGACGTCCCTGAGGTTGTTGACGCGCGCGCCCTGCACACGGATCAGATCGTGGCTGTCCGCGACGTGCGGCGTGGACGGCGGGGTGGCCGTGCTCATCAGGTCTCCATCTGGCCGGGGTTGGACGGGTCAGCGCACTTCCTGGATGCGGATCAGATTGCCGGCGGGATCGCGGAAGGCGCAGTCGCGCACGCCGTACGGCTGCTCGGTTGGCTCCTGGACGACCTCGGCGTCACTGGCCTCCAGCTTGGCGAAGGTGGCGTCGAGGTCGGCGGTGGCCAGGTTGACGCCGAAGTAGCTGCCCTTGGCCACCAGTTCCAGGATGGTCTGGCGCTCGTCGTCGGTGATGCCGGGGCTGGCGGCCGGCGGGTGCAGGACGATGGCCGTGCTGGGCTGCCCGGCCGGCCCGACGGTGATCCAGCGCATCCCCCCGTAGCCGACGTCGAGGCGGACCTCGAAACCGAGGACGTCGCGGTAGAAGGCCAGCGAGGCATCAGGATCGAGGTGCGGGAGGAAGCTCGAGTGAATGGTGATGTCCATGGCCGTCACGCTAGTTGTGGCTCCGTGACCTGCGCTTCTCGATTCCTGATCGGTCTGGTCACCTGTTTCGCCACGCAGGACGGCATCCCCGCCGTCGCCCGCCCCGCCTGCCGCCGGTAGACGCTCGGCGGCACGCCGACCAGCTCGGTGAAGCGGGTGCTGAAGGTGCCCAACGACGAGCAGCCGACCGCGAAACAGACATCGGTGACGCTGAGGTCGCCGCGACGCAACAACGCCATCGCGCGCTCGATCCGCCGCGTCATCAGGTAGCTGTACGGAGATTCGCCGTACGCGAGCCGGAACTCGCGGCTGAGGTGCCCGGCCGACATGTGCGCGCCCCGGGCGAGCGCCTCGACGTCGAGCGGAGACGCGTACTCCCTGTCGATCCGGTCGCGGACCCGGCGCAGCCGCGCGAGGTCGCTCAGTCGCTGTGTCGCGTCGGGTTTGCTGCTCACCTGGGAAATCGTGCCACAAGCCACCGACAATCGGCCGCTCGCCGGGCGCGGCCGGAGGCCGACGAACCCGGTCAGCCGGCCTCGCGGCGGGCGCGGGCCCGGCGCTTGCCCTCGTGCATGGCCTGCACCCGGGCCACCGGGATGGTCCGGCCCTCGGCGACCAGGTCGGCCGGGAGGGGCTGCGGCGGCGGCAGCAGTGCGGCCCACGGGTCGCCGTCGCCGAGCAGCGCCGGCGCGGTCCGGATGGTGAAGTCGGCCGGGGCCACCTCGGTCAGGTCGGCCCAGTCGACCGGGAAGGACACCGGCATCCCGGGGCGCAGCCGCGGGCTGTACGTGGCCACCACCGTCGCCCCGCCCGCGCGGGTGGCGTCCACGAAGACCCGGCCACCCCGGTCCTCCTTGATGTACGCGGTGGTGGCCAACGCCGGGTCGAGCCGCTCGGCGCGGACGGCCAGCGCCCGGGTGGCTGCGGCCAACTCCTCCGCAGTGGGTTCGTCGGCCACCGGGACGAACACGTGCACGCCCTTGGCCCCGCTGGTCTTGACCGCACCTGCCAGGCCGACGTCGGCGAGTGCCTGGCGGACCAGCAGGGCCGCGGCGACGGCCGCCCGGAAGCCGTCGCCCTCCGGCGGGTCCAGGTCGAGCACCAGGTGCGTCGGGCGCTGCGGATCCGCCGCGGTGGCAAGTGTCGGGTGGTACTCCACAGCGCGCTGATTGGCGAACCAGAGCAGGGTGCGCCGGTCGTCGCAGAGGGCGTACGAGATCTCCCGGTGCGACGCCTCCGCCCAGACCGGCACCCGGCGGACCCAGTCCGGGGTGTAGCGGGGCAGGTTCTTCTGCATGAAGGGCGGCTGGCCGGGGCGGACCCGGATCACCGACAGTGGGCGGCCCCGCACCTGCGGGAGGATCCGCCCACTGACCGCGTCGAGGTAGTCGACCAGGTCGCGCTTGGTCGCGTCGTCGCGGTCGGACAGCGGCTGGTCCAGGTTGGTCAGGGCCACGCCGTCCCGGGTCTCGTCAGCCTCGCTCACCCGACCACCTTCGCGGCCCCGGTGCCGTCGGTCAACGGGACGCGACGCTCGGGTCCGGATCGATTCCGGCGCCCAGCGTCGCCGGCTCCGCCGGGTCGGCGTCCGGTCCGAGCGGGGCTGGGCGTCGGGGCAGTGTCGTCACCGCCAGCAGCAAGGCGGCGGCCACCACGGCGGCGGCCACGAGGAACGCCGTCCGGTATCCGCCGGACAACGCGGCCGTCTCGCCCCAGCCGGCGGCCCGCAGGCTGTCGCTGCGGGCGGCGGCCAGGGTGGCCAGCGCGGCCAGGCCGACCGCCCCACCGACCTGCTGCGTGGTGTTGGCCAGGCCGGAGGCGAGCCCGGCGTCCGTGTCCGTCGCGCCGGCCATGGCCAGGGTGGTGACCGCCGGCAGGGTCAGACCGCCGGCCATCCCGAAGACCACCATCGCCGGGAGTACGTCGGCGAGGTACGCGCCGTCGGCGGGCAGCCGGGCGAGCAGCAGGAAGCCGACGGTGGCCAGGCCGAGCCCGGTCAGCAGCACGCTCCGGGCGCCCCAGCGGGCGATCAGCCGACCGGCCAGGCCGAGTGACACCACAGCGATCACCACCGGGGTGGGCAGGAAGGCCCAGCCGGTCGTGGCCGCGTCCAGCCCGAGCACCAGTTGCAGCTCGACGGCGAGCAGGAACTGGAAACCGAAGTACGCGGACACCATGAGGAACTGCACGGCGTTCGCCGCCACCAGACCCGGGACGCGCAGCACCCGACCCGGCAACAGCGGGGTCGCCGCCACCCGTTGGCGGAGCACGAACCCGCCGAGCAGCAGCACCGCGAGGGCCACCGCGCCGAGGGTGCGCGGGCTGGTCCAGCCGTGCTCGCCGGTCCCCACGATGCCCAGCACGGCGGCCATCAGACCGGCGGTGACGAGCAGCGCGCCGGGCAGGTCCAGGCCGGCCCGCAGGCCGATACCCCGTTCGGCGGGGAGCCGGCGGACGGCCGTGAGCAGGATGGCCGCACCGATCGGCAGGTTGACCAGGAAGATCGCCCGCCACCCGGCCGCGTCGGTGAGCACCCCACCGGCGACGGTGCCGACCGACGCGCCCGCCGCTCCGGTGAAGCTGAAGACGGCGATCGCGCGGGCGCGCTCGGCCGGCTCGGGATAGAGCCGGACGATCATGCCGAGGCTGACCGCCATGGCCAGCGCCCCGCCGACGCCCTGGCCGAACCGGGCGGCCACCAGCAGGGCCGGCCCGGTGGCGACCGCGCAGGCCAGCGAGGCCAGCGTGAACAGCGCGACGCCGGCCAGGAAGACCCCCCGCCGGCCGAGCAGGTCGCCGAGCCGGCCGGCGAGCAGCAGCAGCCCGCCGAACGCGACAAGGTAGGCGTTGACCACCCACGCCAGGCCGGCTGCGGTGAAGCCCAGGTCGCGCTGTACGGCGGGCAGCGCCACCGCCACGACTGTGCCGTCCAGGATGATCATCAGGCTGCCGGCGCAGAGCACGAGCAGTGCCGGCCAGCGGGACGCGACGACGCGGTCCATGGAACCCCCTCCTTGGTGCACGGTTTGTTACCGAGGTCATCGTCTGTGACCATGAACCGGAGCGGAAGGAGGCACTGTGATGTCCCAGCGGAACAGCGATGTGTCCGCGCTGGTCGACGCCGAGGTGACCTGCGCGGCCGAGGACGTGCCGTTCACCCCGGGCCAGGCTCGGGCGTGCACCGTCCGCCAAGTGCTCGACCGGGTCGGCGGCAAGTGGAGCATCGGCGTTCTGGTGGCCGCCTCACCCGGGCCGGTGCGCTTCACCGAGTTGGAGCGGCACATCGAGGGGATCAGCCGCCGGATGCTCACCCTGACGCTGCGCAACCTGGAACGGGACGGCCTGCTGCACCGCCGGGTCTACCCGACCGTTCCGCCGAAGGTCGAATACACCGCCACCCCCATGGCCCTGGAACTGTACGAGTCACTTGTCGCCCTGACGGCCTGGGCCGAGCGGCACCGTCGGGCCATCGCCGAGGCGCGGACCAGGTACGACGCCGAGCACGCCGAGTAAACCAGCGCCGCATGTGGGAAACGCCACCGCAGTACTCTGACCGATCGGTCAGGATCTGACCGATCGGTCAGGCATGCTGGTTCACGGAGGTGGACCAACGATGGTCAGAGCGGTGTCCGAAACGCACGGCGAGATTCTCGCCGCGGCGGCGCGACGGTTCGCGGTCACCGGCTACCGAGGCACCTCGCTCCAGGACATCGCCGGCGAGGTCGGCTGCTCCAAGGCCACTGTGCTCTACCACTTCGCGAACAAGGAAGCCCTGCTCGCCGAGCTGATGGCTCCCGCGATGGGTGTGCTGCGAGACCTCGACGACCAGCTCACCGGCCTGACCGGGGCACCCGCCCAGGAGGTCGCCGCGATCGGCTTCGTCGACCTCGCGGTCCGGTTCCGGCGGGAGATCGCGGTGCTGCGCGGCGAGTTCCCCGAGCTGCTGTGCCAGCCGGCCTTCGCACACATCCAGCAGATCTCGGATCGGCTGCGCGACGCGCTGGCCGGGCACTCCGACCGCCCGGGTGCCCGCATCGCCGCGCTGGTGCTGCTCGCCGGCATCTCCGAGGCGTGCGCCGAATTCGTCGACATGCCCGACGACGAGCTACGCCCCGCCCTGATCACCCTCGTCCGGCGGGCCGTCGAGCCCGTCGAGCCACCCCTGTTCCCAGCACCCACGACCGAGGACAAGGACTCCTGATGGCCACCCTGCTCTACCGGCTCGGCCGGGGCGCGTTACGCCGGCGTCGACTCGTCGTCGCGCTCTGGCTCGTCGTACTCGTCATCGCCGGCCTGGCCGCGGCGACCCTGCGCGGCCCGACGGCGAGCAACTTCACAATGCCCGGCACCGAGAGCCAGCGGGCGCTCGACCTGCTCGCCGAGCAGTTCCCCGCGGCCAGCGGCGCCACCGGCACCATCACGGTCAAGGCGCCGGCCGACGGGCAACTGGCCACCCCCGAGGGCCAGGCCGTGGTGCAGGAGCTGGTCCAGGAGGCCTCGGCCCTGCCCGGCGTGGTCGGCGCGGTCAACCCGCTCCAGGTCGGCGCGGTCTCGCCCAACGGCCGGTACGCGCTGGTCCAGGTCCAGTTCGCCACCGGCGGCGACGAGGTGAGCGACGAGCAGCGCACCGCGTACGAGAAGGTCGGCGCCGCCGCCGAGGCGAAGGGTTGGCAGGTGGCCCCCGGCGGCGAGGTGCTGGGTGGTGAGCCGGAGATCGGCTCCACCGAGGCCCTCGGCGTACTTGTCGCAGCGATCGTCCTGGTCATCACGTTCGGTTCACTTGTCGCCGCCGGAATGACGATGCTCAACGCGCTGATCGGCGTGGGCGTCGGCATGGCCGGCCTGTTCGCGCTCAGCGGCGTCATCGAGTTGACGAGCACCGCGCCGATCCTGGCGCTGATGCTCGGCCTCGCCGTCGGCATCGACTACTCGTTGTTCATCACCTCCCGGCACCGGCAGAACCTGCTCGACGGGCTGTCCCCGGAGGAGGCGGTCGGCCGAGCGGTCGGCACCGCCGGGTCCGCTGTGGTCTTCGCGGGCGCGACAGTGGTCATCGCGTTGGCCGGACTGGCCGTGGTGAACATTCCGTTCCTCACCGTGATGGGTCTCGCCGCCGCCGGCACGGTCACCGTCGCGGTGCTCGTCGCGATCACCCTCCAGCCGGCACTGCTCGGCTTCGCCGGTCGCCGGGTGCTCCCCCGCCGACTGCGCGCGGTCGCCGCCGACGACACCGACACCAGGGCTGGCACCACCACCGACACCAGCGCTGTCGCCGACCACTTCGGCGACGTCGACCGATCGGCCGCCGAGGACGAGTCCCGGTTCGGGTTCCGCTGGGCACGGTTCGTCACCCGCTTCCGCGTACCCGTCATCCTGGTCGGTCTGCTCGGCCTGGGCCTGCTCGCGCTGCCCACGCCGGACATGCGGCTGGCCCTGCCGGGGGCCGCGACGGCCGCCGTCGGCTCACCCGCCCGGGTGGCCAACGACCTGACCGTCGAGGGTTTCGGAGCGGGCTTCACCGGCCGGCTCGCGGTGGTGGTCGCCGGTGACACGCCACAGGCCACCGCGACCGCCGTGCCGCAGGTCACCGCGCTGCTCCAGCGCACCAAGAACGTCCTCGCGGTGGCACCGGCCCAGCTCAGCCCGGACGGTCGGACCGCGCTGCTCGGCGTGGTGCCCAAGACCGGCCCGACCGACGAGGCCACCGAAACCCTTGTGCACGACATCCGCGGCGCGGTGGGCGGGATCCGCGGCGCGGACGTGCTGCTCACCGGTGCCACAGCGATCGGCATCGACGTCTCCGAGAAGCTCTCCGACGCCCTACCGGTCTACCTGCTGTTGGTGGTCGGGCTCTCGGTGCTGCTGCTGATGTTGGTGTTCCGCTCGCTGCTGGTGCCGGTCAAGGCCGCGTTGGGCTTCCTGCTCACCGTAGCCGCCACGTTCGGCATCACCGTGGCGGTCTTCCAGCAGGGGCACCTCGCCGACCTGGTCGGCCTGGACACGCCGGGCCCGCTGATCAGCTTCCTGCCGATCCTGCTGATCGGCATCCTGTTCGGGCTCGCCATGGACTACGAGGTCTTCCTGGTGTCGCGGATGCGGGAGGACTTCGTGCACGGCAAGTCCGCCCGGCAGGCCACCATCAGCGGCATGGGGCACGGCGCCCGGGTGGTCACCGCCGCCGCGCTGATCATGATGTCGGTCTTCGGGGGCTTCGTCTTCCTGGACGACCCGGTGATCAAGTCGATGGGCTTCGCGCTCGCGGTCGGCGTCGCCATCGACGCGTTCGTGGTCCGGATGACGATCGTCCCGGCGGTGATGTCACTCCTGGGTGACCGCGCCTGGTGGCTGCCGAGCTGGCTCAACCGCGCCCTACCGAACGTCGACATCGAAGGCGAAGGCCTCCGCACCCACCTGGAGGACCGCACCCCAGCCCGGGTCTAACCCACCGCACCCGGTTGATCATGGAGTTGTGGTGCCCGCAGTGCCCCGATCAGAGGCATTCATCCGGCACCACAACTCCATGATCGACACGATCGGGCCGCGGCCGTCAGACGCCGGCCGGGTAGGTCTCCATCTCGCCGGGGGCGGCCGGGACCGGCAGCGGGTGCAGAGCGGTCGTCTCGTCGCACCAGATGAACGCGTCATAGCGGTCACCGAGCCGGGTGGGCACGTAGTTGCCCCAGGACTCGAAGGACGGGTCGTAGACGACACCGATCGCCCGATGGTCCGCGGTGTCGGTCACCCAGCCGGGCTGGTCGTCACCGCCGAAGATCAGCACTGCCCGGTCCGGCATCAGCTCGTGCAGCCGCCGCTCGATCGACCCCTCCCGGGCCGGCGGCACCACCATCGGCTCGGGCGGCGAACCCCACCGGGGTGCGGCGATCACCGTGCCCCGGTAGCTGCCGAAGCCGACAAGCGCCACCGCGTCGTCGCCGTGTCGTTCCCGGGCCAACTGACCAATGTTGACCATCCCGTCCGCTGCCATGTCGGTGGCCCGCGCGTCCCCGACGTGCGTGTTGTGCGCCCAGACGATGCCCCGGGCCTCCGGGCCGTAGCGGTCCAGCAGCCGGTCCAGGGTGTCCTGCATGTGGGTGTCGCGGATGTTCCACGAGTCCGGCCCGCCGGCCACCATCGCCCGGTAGTACCGCTCCGCACCGGCCACCACCTCCGCGTTCTGCCAGGCCGAGAAGCGGTCCGGGCCGTCGGAGAGGGCATGTTCGCGGGTCCGGGCGAGCAGCCGGACGACCTCCTCCTCACAACGGGCGGAAACGAACCGGCTGGCCGCGCCGTACTCCTCGACCCTCTTGCCGTACGGCTCGAAACACCGGTACGCGTCCTGCGCCGCCTCCAGCGACGTCGGGTCCTCCTCCCCCAGGTAGTCGAAGATCGCCTGCATCGACTCCCAGAGGCTGTACACGTCGAGCCCGTGGAACCCGGCACGTTGCTCCTGCGGCCGCTCCAGGTTCCAGGCCCGCAACCAACTGGCGAACCTTGCCACCTCGGCGTTGGCCCACATCCAGGTCGGCCACCGCTGGAACTGGTCCAGCGCAAGCTGCGGTTGGAGCGCGCCGTCCGGCGCGGCGGTCACCGAACGGTGCACCCGGTCACAGTCCGGCCAGTCGCCCTCCACCGCGACGAAGGAGAAGCCGCACTCCGCGACCAACCGACGGGTGAGCTGCTCACGCAGCCGGTAGTAGTCGTAACTGCCGTGGGTGGACTCACCGATCATCACCACCCGGGCGTCCCGAACGCGCTCCAGCAACGGGTCGAAATCGCTCGGCGCGCCGAGCCGCTGAACCAGCATGCCAGCGGCTACCCGACCCCCGCCGAGACAAACCGCGAGCCACCCGCCCCGCCCCGCCCCCGGTGATCATGAGGTTATTGCCATCCGGCACGGCGTGTCGCGCCGCTAACTCCATGATCACCGGGGCCGGTGGGCTGAGCTGGGGGGTGTCAGGGGAGCAGGACTGTGCGGGATTCGGTGCGGGCGGTTTCGGCGGCGGCCAGGATGCCGACGACCTCACGGCCGAAGCGGACGTCGCAGCGGTGGTCGCGGGTGCCGGCTCGCACCTGCTCGATGAGCTGGTCGATGGCGACGCCGAACGCGGTCGCGGCGTCGTTCTCGCCGAACGGCACGGTCTCGATGCCGTTCTCGCCGTAGAAGACGAACTCCCGGGCCATCGACTCGGTCGGGGCGTCCAGGGAGAGCGAGGCGCTGCTCGTGGCTCCTCCCTCGTGGGTGAGCAGCAGGTGCACCATCCCGCTCGGTCCGTCCATGGCCGCGACCTTGGTCACCCGACCCAGCACCGGAAGGAGGATGGAGAGCGCGTGCGGGGCGATGTCCCAGAGAGCGCCGTGCTCCCGGCGCCACAACGATCCGCCGTACGGGCTGCCGTCCTGGAAGATCGAGGCGAACGCGGTGGTGCGACAGTGCTGCCAGCCCCCGGCGGCGGCGGTGGCGGCGAGGAAGGCCGTCACGTTCGGCTGGAACCGCTGGGTGAAGAAGACCACCGAGGCGACGCCGGACTCCTCGGCGGCGGCCACGACGCGGTCGGCGTCGGCCACGCTGAGCGCCAGCGGCTTGTCCAGCAGCAGGTGCCGCCCGGCAGTGGCCGCCCGGGTCGCGATGTCGGCCTGGATGTCCGGCGGTAGCGCGACGGCCACTGCCTCGCACTGCTCGATCAGCGCGTCGACGTCGGCGTAGGCGGGCACCCCGTACCGCTCGGCCAGCGCGGAGGCCCGCTCCGGGTTACGCCCCCACACCCCGACCAGTTCCGCGTCCGGATGTGCGTGCAACGCCTTCCCGTGCGTCTCGATCGCCCAGTGACCGGTGCCGAACAAACCGAACCGCAGCACGTGTACCTCCGCTGTTTCCCCACCCCGTGACAACGCCACGGCCGTGCTCCACGCTAGTCGCCCTACCAGCCACGACGGCGGCGGGTTCGACCAGTCGACGCTGCCCGACACGGACCCGCTCAGGGCAACGCCACGTCCGATTGCCGCCAGACGGGCCGGGTTCGGCGCGGCAGTGTCGATGGCATGCCGAGCACGAATTCAGCACCGACAAGCGGTCCCGTCGACTTTGCCCACTGGTACGACTTCGTCGAGGGCGGGCCCGTGCACCGCGGGCTGTTGCCGTATCCGTCGGCGGCGCCCGCGCCGTTCGAGGTTGCTCGCTGGTCGGTTGCCCCGAACACGTCCAACGACCTCGATGTCCATCGGTCGCGCGAGGTGTGGATCATCGTGTCCGGCACCGGAACGCTGACCTTCGGCGAGCGGACGAGCGTTCTGCGGTCCGGCGACGTCGCGGCGTTCGACAGCAGGGTGCCGCACCAGATCCGCAACGACGGGCCGGACCCGCTCCTTGCCGTCTCCGTCTACTGGTTGCCGGAGAGCGACTGAGGCCCGTGCCGGTCACCCGAACCACCCCTCGTCGGACGCCTCCCGAGGCGGGTACAGCCGTTTACTACGACGGTTAGTAGGCTGTGCCGGTGACCGAGGCAACGACCGGACAGCTCCGGTGACCAGCGTGGGCGCCGACTCACCGGTGGACGGAATCGTCGCGACGGTGTCGATCGTGCTGTCGCTGCTCGTGGCGGTGTGGGCGCTGGTGGCGGCGGTGCGCCAACGGCCGCCGGATCGGGTGCAGTTCGTCGGCCTGGCCGTACTCGAAGGGGCCTTGCTCGTGTTGGCCGTGCTGGCCCTGGTCGCGGTCGGCGGCGGGGACCGGCCCGGTGAGCCCGGCGCCTTCTTCGGCTATCTGGTCACGCTGGTGTGCCTGCCGCCGTTGGCCTGGGTGCTGGCCCGGATGGAGCCGACCCGTTGGGGTTCGGCGATCGTCTGTGCGGTCTGCCTGGTCACCCCGGTGGTGGTGGTCCGGTTGCAGCAGACCTGGGAGGTGCTCGGTGGGTGAGACCCGACCGGCCGGCCGCGCTACGAACGCCGGCCCGGGTCGGCTGCTGATCGCGGTCTACCTGCTCTTCGCCATCGCGGCGACGAGTCGGGCGGGCCTACAGATCGCCACCAAGTTCGACGAGGCGCCGGTGGCCTACCTGCTCTCCGGGGTGGCCGCGCTCATCTACATCGTGGCGGCGGTGGGGTTGGCCCGCGCCGGGCACACCGGCCGACGGGTCGCGCTGGCGTGCTGTTCCGTGGAGCTGGTCGGGGTGGTCGCAATCGGCATCCTGAGCCTGGTCGACAAGGAGCTGTTCCCGGACGAGACAGTCTGGTCGCAGTTCGGCAGCGGGTACGGCTACATCCCGCTGGTGCTGCCGGTGCTCGGCCTGATCTGGCTCTGGCGCACCCGCCGCGCCGCCGCCTGACGCGACCGGCACCCGCCGCGCCGCCGCCTGACGCGACCGGCACCCGCCGCGCCGCCGCCTGACGCGGCGACGAGGGCACCCCTTCGCGAAGGAGCGCCCTCGTCGGGAGTACGGGTCAGTCGCGGGGGCCGCCAGCGACGTAGATGACCTGACCGGAGACGAAGCCGGCACCCTCGCTGGTCAGGAACGAGATGGTGTGGGCGACGTCCTCCGGGAACCCGGGACGGCGCACCGGGATCTCGGCCGCCGCGTGCTTCTTGAAGTCCTCGAAGTCGACCTTCATGCGGGCGGCGGTGGCCGCGGTCATGTCGGTGACGATGAAGCCGGGTGCGACCGCGTTGACTGTCACCCCGAACGGCCCCAGCTCGATGGCGAGCGTCTTGGTGAAGCCCTGGAGGCCGGCCTTGGCGGCGGCGTAGTTCGCCTGGCCCCGGTTGCCCAGCGCGGACGTGCTGGAGAGGTTGACGATCCGCCCCCACTTCCGGTCCACCATGTGCTTCTGGGCGGCCTGGCTGAACAGGAACGCGCCGCGCAGGTGCACCCCCATCACCGTGTCCCAGTCGGCGTTGGTCATCTTGAACAGCAGGTTGTCGCGGAGCACACCGGCGTTGTTGACAAGCACCGTGGGCGCGCCCAGCTCGGCGGCGACCCGGGACACCGCCGCCTCGACCTGATCGCGGTCGGACACGTCGGCGCCCACCCCGAGCGCCCGGCCGCCGGCGGCGGCGATGGCGTCCACCGTCTCCTTGGTGGCCGCCTCTTCGATGTCGACCACGGCGACGGCCATTCCGTCGGCGGCCAGCCGTCGGGCGGTGGCCGCGCCGATACCGCGTGCGGCTCCGGTGACGATGGCGACGCGGGGCTGCTCCGACATGATTACCTCCCGGTAACGTGGGGTCGATCGAAGGAGCTTAACCTTCCACTGCTAGTTAACGGCGACGACCATGGTTTGATCCAGGGATCTATACGAGATGATCTTCCGCGCGTAGCGTCGCGATCGCTGTCACCCGCCAGCGAACAGACGACGACGTAAGGAACGACATCACGTGACGTTCTCGCGTACCCGTGGGGCCTGGCTAGCCGCCGTGGTCTCCACCGCCCTCATGGCGACCGGTGGATCACCCGCCCTGGCCGCCGCCCCCGGAGCCCCGGCCGATCCCGGCGCCACCCCCACCCCCGCGACCAGCCTGCCCACCCCACCCGGCACCCACTCGGTCACCCTGATCACCGGTGACACGGTCACCACCCGCCGGAGCGCCAACGGCGGCACCCTCGACGTACGGCGCCCAGACGGCGCCTCGACACCGGTGCGGGTGGTCGAGGCCGGCGACGACCTGTACGTCTACCCGCAGTCGGTGCTGCCCTACGTGGCCGCGAACACCCTGGACAAGCGGCTGTTCAACGTCACCCGGTTGATCGCCGACGGATACGACGACGAGCGGGTGGACCACCTGCCGCTGATCGTGTCGTACGACGCCGGGGCAGCCGGACTGCGCACCGCCACCGCGCCCGTCGGCGCGACCCGCACCCGCACGTTGAGCAGCGTCTCGGGTGCGGCGCTGAGCGAGGACCGGGACAGGGCCGACGAGTTCTGGGCCGCGATCACGGCCGCCCCCACCGCGAAGGCGGCCGCCGCGACCGGTCACCAGGGACGCTTCTCCGACGGAATCGCCAAGATCTGGCTGGACGGGCGGGTACGCACCGACCTGGCCGACACCACCACGCAGATCGGCGCACCCGCGGTCTGGGCCGGCGGCGACACCGGCACGGGCGTGCGGGTTGCCGTCCTGGACACCGGCATCGACGCGGCCCACCCGGACCTGACCGACCGGATCAGCGCGTCCGCCGTGTTCGTGCCGGGCGAGGAGATCACCGACCGGGTCGGGCACGGCACCCACGTCGCCTCCACCATCGCCGGCACCGGCGCCGCCTCCGGTGGCAACGAGAAGGGTGTCGCCCCCGACGCCCGGCTCGCCATCGGCAAGGTGCTCAGCGACGACGGTTACGGGATGGACTCCTGGATCCTCGCCGGCATGGAGTGGGCGGCCCGGGAGGCCGACGCCCGCGTCGTCAACATGAGCCTGGGCTCCAACCAGCCCAGCGACGGCACCGACCCGCTGAGCCAGGCGGTCAACACGCTCAGTGCCGAGACCGGTGCCCTGTTCGTCATCGCCGCCGGCAACGCCGGACAGCCCGGCAGTGTTTCCGCACCGGGCGCGGCCGACGCGGCGTTGACCGTCGGCGCGGTCGACGGTGCCGACCAGCTCGCCCCGTTCTCCAGCCAGGGCCCCCGGATCAGCGACGAGGGCATCAAGCCCGAGCTGACCGCGCCCGGCGTCGGGGTGCTCGCGGCCCGTTCCCAGTACGCGCCCGGCGAGGGCTCGTACCTGAGCATGGACGGCACCTCGATGGCCGCGCCGCACGTGGCCGGCGCCGCCGCCCTGCTCGCCGCGAAGCACCCGGACTGGACCGGTCAGCAGCTCAAGGACGCCCTGGTCAGCACGACCAGGGCCACGCCGCAGTACGACGCCTTCCAGGCCGGCACCGGCCGGGTCGACGTCGCCGCCGCGGCCCGCGCCCCGATCATCGCCACCGGCACCGTCTCGACAAGCGTGCGCAAGGACACCACGAAGGCCACCCATCCGGTGACGTACACCAACACCACCGGCCAACCCATCACGCTGGGCGTGTCGGTGGACGCGCCGGACGCGCCGGCCGGGCTGTTCCGCCTGTCCGCAACGCAGCTCACCGTGCCGGCGAACGGCACCGCCACGGTCACCCTGACCACGGACACCTCCCGGGCCAGCGCCGGCAGCCGGTACACCGGCCAGGTCGTCGCCGTCGGGCCGGACCGGGCCGTGCTGGCCCGCACCGCGATCGCGGTCGGCACGTTCACCCCGTACCACCTGCTCCGCCTGGAGATGACCGACCGGGCCGGCAAGCCCGCCGCCGGCATGATCGAGCTGGGCCAGCCGGGCAGCTACGACATCAGCTTCGTCGAGACCGACGCGGACGGCACGGCGCAGCTCTACCTGCCCGAGGGCGTCTACTCGGCGATGAGCTTCCTGAACGTCACCGGCAGCCATGGCCCGAACTCCCTCGGCCTGGCGCTGCTCGGCAACCCCGACATCGACCTGCGCGCGGACACCACTGTCCGGTTGGACGGAAAGTCGGCCCGCCGGGTCGAGTCGTCGGTGCCGCAGCAGACCGCCGACACCTTCACCCGGCTGGACTACTACCGGTCCCAGGGTGCGGGCCGGTGGCGCTCGTTCATCGCCGGCGGCGTCTTCTTCGACAGCTTCTGGGCGCAGCCCACCAGCAGGGACGTACGGCACGGCGACTTCTACCTCGGTGCCCGCTGGCGAAAGGAGCAGCCGGTGCTGACCGTCGGCACCACCACCGTGAACTTCGACGACGTGGTGCGGCAGCAGGGCACCACCCAGTTGCCGAAGGGCAGGTGGACGCTGCCGACGGTCTTCGCCGGCAAGGGCGCGGCGAGCGACTACGTGGGGCTGAACGCGCGGGGCGCGGTGGCAGTGGTTCGGCGCAACTGGGAGGTGAGCGACTCCGAGCAGGCCGCCGCGGCTACCGCCGCCGGGGTGAAGATGATGCTGGTGGTCAACGACTTCCCGTGGCGCGAGGTCCGCGACTACCGGATCGACTTCTTCACACCCACCCCGATCGAGGTGGCGATGCTCAGCACCGACGAGGGCGAGGCGCTGATCCGGCAGATCCAGCGCGGGTCCACGAAGGTCGAGGTGGTCTCGCAGCCGGTCGCCGGCTACGTGTACGACCTGGTCCAGGCGTACCACAACCGGATCCCGCGCGACCTGAGCCGGACCGAGACCTCGAAGACGCTGGCCCGGATCGACGTGGGCTTCAACGTCCCGAACCCGCAGGCCCGCGGTGGTGAGTTCCGGTACGACTGGCCGTCGTACAACAACTGGGGCATCGGCCAGACCAGCAACCGGCCGCTCGCCGCGGTCCGTACCGACTGGGTGTCCAACGGCGACCTGTACACCTGGGGTCAGGAGGCGTACCTCGACTCCGCGACGTACCAGATCGACCCCCGGACCAGCTTCCGCGCCGGCAGCAGGAGCACCGAGCAGTTCTTCGAGCCGATCGAACGGCCGCACCTGAACAACAACTTCAAGCTGCCCACCCGCTCCGGCGACACGCTCAACCTCGACGTGCCGGGTTGGGGCGGCGCCGACCACGTCGGCATGGCGATGAGCGCCGCAGGGCAGACCAACAAGCTCTACCAGGGCCGGACGCTGCTCGCCGAGAGCGCCAGCACGTGGATCAGCGGCACCGCGCCGAGCGCGGCCGACCTGCCGTACCGGCTGGTGGTGGGGACCACCCAGGACCCGACCGTCGGCCGGTACTCCACCAGCACCACCACCGAGTGGACGTTCCGGTCGAAGGCACCGGCCGCCGGGGTGGAGTCGAACGTGCTGCCGCTGCTCCAGCTCGACTACGGCGTCGACACCGACGCCGCCGGCACCGCGCACGGCCGAACCGAGCTGACCGTCTCCGCCGCGCACCTGCCCGGCGTCACCGGTTGCGGCAGCATCCGGCCGGTCCGCCTGGAGATCTCGTACGACGATGGCGCGCACTGGCAGCAGCAGGCGCTGGACCGCGCGAAGGACGGCGCCTGGACGGCGAAGCTACGGGCACCGAAGGGTACGACGTTCGTGTCCCTGCGGGCCGGTGCCACCGACGGCTCCGGCAACTCGGTCCAGCAGACCGTGCTTCGCGCCTTCGGCGTGCGCTGATCGGGACACGGCGATGAGGAAGTGTCATCGCCGGTGAGCACGTGAAGGGGGACCGCGCCGATCGGCGCGGTCCCCCCGATCCGTTCAGAACCCGTGACCCCGGCGGAGCCGGATCCACCGGTACCCGTGGCCGGACACCTTCACCGCGCCGAGCTTGCCCAACTCGCCGTAACCACGGTCGGTGAGCACGTCGATCGGCATGTCGGCCTCCGGTTCGAGACTGCTCAGGTCCACCTCGACGTCGTCGGTGCCGAGGTTGTGCACGAAGACCATGGTCCCTGTCGGTCCGTCCGCCCGGTGCGCCAGCACCCCGGCCGGCATCGCCACGTCGATGTGGGTGGTCGAGCCCGAGCCGATCTCCGGGGCCTCCCGCAGCGTACGGATCATGCGCTCGAACCAGGCGAGCAGCGACTTCGGGTCGCCGCGCTGGGCGGTGACGTTGACGGTCTGGTAGCCGAACTCACCCTTGTCGATCACCGGGCGGACCAGCTTCTCCTCCTCCGCCGTGGAGAAGCCGGCATTCGGCTTGTACGACCACTGCATCGGGGTACGGATCGCCTCCCGACCGGGCAGCGACAGGTCCTCGCCCATCCCGATCTCCTCGCCGTAGCGCAGCACCGGCGTGCCGCGCATCGAGAACTGCAACGCGTACGCCAGCTCGATGCGTCGCCGGTCGTTGCCGAGCATCGGGGCGAGCCGGCGGCGGATGCCCCGGTCGTAGATGCGCATGGTCTCGTCCGGGCCGAACTGCGCGTACACCTGGTTGCGTTGTTCGGTGGTGAGCCGGGACAGGTCGATCTCGTCGTGGTTGCGCAGGAAGGTGGCCCACTGCCCGCCGACGGGCAACTTCGGGGTGTCGTGCAGCGCGTCGATCAGCGGCTCCGGGTCCTCGCGGGCCAGGGCGAGCATGAGTCGACCGTTGAGCATGAAGTCGAAGAGCATGTGGATGCGGTTGCCGGAGCCGCTGCTGTCGCCGAAGAACGT
This sequence comes from Micromonospora sp. NPDC049230, assembly GCF_040647875.1. Lineage (NCBI taxonomy): Bacteria > Bacillati > Actinomycetota > Actinomycetes > Micromonosporales > Micromonosporaceae > Micromonospora > Micromonospora sp. NPDC049230. The sequence continues at coordinate 127,290 of NZ_JBEZCZ010000006.1, read as the reverse complement.
GGGCAGTTGGTCCGGTTCGACGTTCGCCTCGGCCAGTAGGACGGCGTCGCCGCGCCGCCACTGCACGTGCTGGCGCATCTCGGTGAGGAACTCGAAGTCCTTCGGCGAGTTGGGGTTGCCCGGCTCGGTCAGCTCGATGATGAACGGCACCGCGTCCATCCGGAAGCCGGAGACGCCGAGCTGGAGCCAGAACGACATGATCTTCTTGATCTCGGCCCGGACCTGCGGATTGGCGAAGTTGAGGTCCGGCTGGAACTTGTAGAACCGGTGGTAGAACCACGCCTTGGCGGTCCGGTCGTAGCTCCAGGTCTCGTCCTGCTCGCCCGGGAAGACCATGCCCTGGTGCCTGTCGTCCGGCTCGGTGTCGGACCAGACGTACCAGTCGCGGTACGGCGAGTCGGGCGAGGATCGGGCGGACTGGAACCAGGGGTGCTCGTTGGAGGTGTGGTTGACCACCAGGTCGATGATCACCCGGATGCCCCGGTTCTGTGCCTGGTGCAGCAGCTCGGCGAAGTCGCCGAGGGTGCCGAAGCGCGGGTCCACGTTGTAGAAGTCGGTGGCGTCGTAACCGTCGTCGCGGTTGGGCGACGGGTGGATCGGGTGCAGCCACAGGCAGGTCACCCCGAGCCGGGCCAGGTAGTCCAACCTCCCGATCAGCCCACGGATGTCACCGACCCCGTCGCCGTCGGAGTCGGCGTACGTGTCGATGTCGAGGCAGTACACGACGGCTTCGGAATACCAGCGGTCACCCATGCGGGAGAGACTTCTCCGATCGGTCGGCGCGGCAAACCCTTGGTTATCGTGCCTGTCATGGGAGACGACCTCGTACCGCCGAGCACACAGTTGGACTGGTCCGCCGGCCGGTGGCTGCACCCACCGGTCCGCGTCGAGGAGGGCCCGGCCGGTGCGCTCGTCGTCGAGCCGGCGGCGGACAGCGACTTCTGGCGGCGGACCAGCTACGGCTTCGTGCACGACAACGGTCCGGCCCTGCTGGCACCGCTGCCGGTCGGCACCGCCATGGAGGTTAGTTTCCGGCTCGACTTCTCGGCGCAGTTCGACCAGGCCGGTGCGCTCGTCCGCGTCGACGAACGAACCTGGACCAAGGCCGGCGTCGAGATCAGCGACGGTGAGGCGCAGGTCGGCGCGGTGGTGACCAGGGAGTTCTCCGACTGGTCGGTGGCGCCGGTGCCGCAGTGGCCGGGCCGGGAGGTGACAGTCCGGGTCAGCCGGGCCGGCGACGCGCTTACCGTCCGTGCGCGCGCCGATGACGAGCCGTGGCGACTGGTCCGGCTCGCCCCGCTGGATCCGGCGGCCGAGGCAGTGGCGGGTCCGTTCTGCTGCGCGCCGTCGCGTGCGGGCCTGAGCGTGGTGTTCACCGGCTGGCGGCAGGGTCCGGCGGACACCGCGCTGCACCCCGAGGTGTAGCAATCGCCTTATTGGGTAAGACCATCCGATCCCCGACAGCCGACCGGAAGGACGACCCATGGCGTACGCCCAGGCTGGCGACCCGTCCGAATTCACCGGGTTGACCGGTTGGGTGGCCTCGGTGATCGAGGCGATGGGCCCGGTCGGCGTCGCGCTGCTGGTGGCGCTGGAGAGCATCGTCCCGCCGATCCCCAGCGAGATCGTGCTGGCGCTCGCCGGTTTCCTGGCGCACCAGGGCGAGTTCAACGTCTTCCTCGTGGTGATCGCCGCGACGGTCGGTTCGCTGGTCGGCGCGCTGGTGCTCTACTGGCTGGGCGCGGCGCTCGGCGAGGAACGACTCAAGCGCTGGTTGGACCACATCCCGCTCGTCGACAGCGACGACCTGGAGAAGGCCGACAAGTGGTTCGAGCGGCACGGCCGCTGGGCGGTGCTGATCGGCCGGGTGGTGCCGGTGGTCCGCAGCCTGGTGTCCGTGCCGGCCGGGGCCAACCGGATGCCGCTGGGTGAGTTCATCCTGCTCACCACCATCGGCAGCGGGGTGTGGAACGCGCTCATCGTCGGCGCCGGTTACGCGCTCGGGCGCCGCTGGCAGGATGTCGAGCGCTACAGCGACTGGTTCAACTACGCGATCGGCGCGGTCTTCGTGGTGATGGTGGCCAGTTGGGTGATCCGCAAGGTTCGCAAGCGTCGGGGTAGCGACGACCGGCGGTCGGTGACCGCCGGTCGCTGATCCGCTACCGGTCGGCCGGCGACGGCACCGCCTGCGGCCGGCGGAGCACCGCCTGTTCGGCGGCCGACCACACGCTCGTGGTCACCAGGTAGATGACCGCGGCCAGCGGCAGCACCAGCGCCACCAGCACCGTCGTGAACGGCAGCAGAGGCAGCAGTCGCCCGAGCACTGCCGCGCCCGGCCCCTCGGTGGGGGCGCCGGCCACCGTGCCGACTGCTGCCGCCGCCCGCCGAGCCCGCCGCGACGACCACCAGGCCACCGCCAGCAGCACGACCAGCAGTACGGCGAAGAGCGGGCCGGCCGCCCCGGCCACACCGTCGCTGAGGTGGTGGCCCAGCGGCACACCGGCGAGCCGTTCGTCGAGCAGCCCGGTGCCGCCCTCGCTCGTGGTGAACAGCCGGTACAGGACCAGCAGGAACGGCGCCTGGAGCAGCAACGGCAGACAGCCGGCGATCGGGTTGGCCCCGGCACTCCGGTACAACGCGAACACCTCGCGCTGAAGCGTCGCCGGGTCGTCGGCGTACCGCCGCTGGAGGTCACGCACCTGCGGGGCGAGCGCCGCGCGGCGCCGCTCGCCGCGGACCTGCGCGACGGTGAGCGGCGAGATCAGCAGTCGGACGGCCACGGTGAACAGCACGATGGCGGCGGCGGTCGCCATGCCGCCGGCAAACGGTTCGAGCAGCTCGGTGAGCCAGGACAGCGCGGTGCCGGCAGCGGCGACAGCGTCGTGCAGTGGTGCGAAGGCAAGCATGGGAAACCCCTCGGTCCGATTCCGGTGGGGCCCACCCCCGGGCGGTGTCCGCTCGACAGGGGGGCCGGTGACGGCGGGATCGGCCGCGCGGCGGCGTGACGCTACGCGGCCGAGGGAAGCCCGGGGGCACGGGGACGTGGGCGCCCGGCGGCGTCCGGGTCGATCTGCCGGGGCATTCGCCGAGCACGGGACCGGGCTCGCAACCCGGCCCAGCGCGGCCCGGTGCCGGGCACACCCGAGCGGCCGAGCACGCGCGCCGCGAGCACCACGGCGAGCAGCACCAGGGCGGTCAGCGCGGCACCGGCCAGCAGGTCGGCCGGACGGCCGGCGAGCAGGGTGAGCTGGGCGAACGCGGACACCCACGCGACCCCGACAAACCCCAGTGGCACCGGCACGGGCTCAGCATAGGACCCGCTGTCACGTCGTCCTGGCGAAACCGACGGCACGCCCCCGCACGACAGGACACCGCCACGTTTCCCGGCATCGCCACGTTGGGTAACCAAGCAGCGGACCGACGCGGACGGACCGCGAACGGTAGGAACGGACGGTGGTGTCGATGACCGGTCAGGTGGCGGAGGCGCCCAGCGAGATGGCTGGGGCGACCGGATTGCTCACCGTGGGTGTCGAGGAGGAGTTCCTGCTCGTCGACCCGCACACCGGGGCCGCGGTACCGGCCGTCGACCTGGTGATGGAGCAGGTGCCGGCCGAACTTCGCGGGCAGGTGGAGCGGGAGTTCCAGACCAGTCAGATCGAGATCGGCAGCCCGCCCGGCCTGGAGCTGTCGTCGATCCGGCACTCCCTCGGCGTACTCCGTCGGGCACTCGCCGACGCCGCCGAGCGGGCCGGCGTACGCCTGCTCGCCATCGGTACCGGCCCGGTGGACGGCCCGGTGCCGCCGGTGGTGGACAAGCCCCGCTTCGACCGGATGATCGAGCGGTTCCGGCTGCTCGTTCCCGGCCCCGGCAACAACGGCATGCACGTGCACGTCGGCGTTCCCGACCCGGAGACCGGTGTGCAGGTGCTCAACCACGTACGCCCCTGGCTGCCGATGCTGCACGCGATGACCACCAACTCGCCGTTCTCCCGTGGCGAGGACACCGGCTACGCCAGTTGGCGTTCGGTGGAGTGGGAGCGCTGGCCGTCGGTGGCGCCGACGCCGTTCCTGGAGTCGCACGAGCACTACCAGCGGCTGATCCGCCAGTTGATCTCCAGTGGGGTGATGCTCGACGAGGGGATGCTCTACTGGTACGCCCGGCTGTCGGCGAAGTACCCGACGGTGGAGCTGAGGATCGGCGACGTCTGCCCGTCGGTGGACGACGCGGTGTTGGTCGCCGCGCTGGTCCGTGCCCTGGTGGCCACCGCCATGGCGGACGTCGAGGCCGCCCGCCCGGCGTTGCAGACCGACCATCACCTGCTGGTCGGCGCGCACTGGCGGGCCGCGCACGACGGCCTGGAGGGCGACGCCGTCGACGTCGCCACCGGCGAGATCCGCCCGGCCTGGGAGCTGCTGGACCGGCTCGTCGAGCGGTTGCGGCCGGCGCTGGAGCAGCACGGCGACTGGGCCGAGGTCACCGACCTGCTGGGCGGGTTGCGCCGGCACGGCAGCGGGGCGGCCCGGCAGCGCGCGGTGTACGAGCGCACCGGCCGACTCACCGACGTGGTGCAGGACGTCGCACGGCAGACCCGTGGCTGAACACCGTCGTGACAGGATGAGGCCGTGGCGCAACGGCTGATCGTCATCGGCGGGGACGCCGCCGGAATGTCGGCGGCGTCCCAGGCCCGACGCCGCCGCGACAGTGCCGACCTGGAGATCGTGGTCTTCGAGCGGGGTCACTTCACCTCCTACTCGGCGTGCGGCATCCCGTACTGGATCAGTGGGCTGGTGTCCGGCCCGGAGGCGCTGATCGCCCGGGATCCGGAGACGTTCCGCACCAAGTACGCGATGGACGTCCGGATGCGCCACGAGGTCACGGCCATCGACCTGGACCGCCGCGAGGTGGTGGCCCGGGATCTGGAGGGCGGCGGCGAGGTCCGCGAGCGCTTCGACGACCTGGTGTACGCCACCGGTGCCGTGCCGGTGAAACCGCAGTGGGCGGACACCGACGCGGGCGGCGTGTTCGGCATGCAGACCCTCGACGACGGGGCGGCGCTGCGCGACTGGCTGGACGCCGAGCCGCAGCCGCGTCGGGCCGTGGTGGTCGGCGGCGGCTACATCGGCGTCGAGATCGCCGAGGCGCTGATCCAGCGCGGCCTCTCGGTGACCCTGGTCGAGGCCGGTGCGCAGCCCATGGCGACTGTCGACGGCGACATGGCCGAGCTGGTCGCCGAGGCGATGCGCGGCCTGGGTGTCACGATCCGCACCAACCTGCCGGTGACCGGCCTGGAACAGCGGGACGGCCGGGTGTCCGCGGTGGTCACGGCCGAGGGGCCGATACCGGCCGACGTCGTGGTCCTGGGCCTGGGAGTACGCCCGAACACCGCGCTCGCCCAGGCTGCCGGGTTCCCGATCGGGCCGTCGGGCGGCATCCGGGTGGACCGCCGGATGCGGGTGGCCGAGCTGTCCGGCGTCTGGGCTGCCGGCGACTGCGTGGAGACACTGCACCGGGTCAGCGGGATGCCTGTGCACGTGCCGCTGGGCACACACGCCAACAAGCAGGGCCGGGCGGCCGGGATCAACATCGGCGGCGGGTACGCCACCTTCGCCGGTGTGATCGGCACGGCCGTGACCAAGGTCTGCGACCTGGAGGTGGGGCGCACCGGCCTACGGGAGCGGGAGGCCACCCTGGCCGGCTTCGACTTCGTGTCGGTGATCGCCGAGTCGACAAACCGGGCCGGCTACTACCCCGGCGCCCGGCCGATGACCGTCAAGTTGATCGCCGAGCGGCCCAGCGGCCGGTTGCTGGGCGCGCAGATCGTCGGTTGGTCCGAGGCGGCCAAACGCATCGACACGCTGGCTGTCGCACTGTGGAACGGCATGACGGTGGACGATATGACGTCACTGGACCTGGGCTACGCTCCGCCGTACGCGCCGGTGTGGGACCCGGTGCTCGTCGCCGCGCGCAAGGCGGTCGACGCGCTCGCCGCCCCCGACCGCTGACCGGCGCCCGCCGTGGAGGACGACCCGTGACCCAGACCCCGACCCGGCCGACGGTGCGTCGGCGCCCGACGATGGTCGACGTGGCCCGGCACGCCGGGGTCAGTCTGAAGACGGTCTCCCGGGTGGTCAACGACGAGCCGGTGGGGCAAGAGTTGGTCAACCGGGTGCTGGCCGCCATCGCCGAGCTGGGCTTCCGCCGCAACGACATCGCCCGCAACCTGCGCTCCCGGCAGCTCAACGCCACTGTCGGGCTGCTCATCGAGGAGATCGCCAACCCGTTCTACGCGACAATCGCCAGCGTTGCCGCCGAGATCGCGGCCGCCCACGGCACCATGCTGATCACCGCCTCGTCGGAGGAGGACCCGGAACGCGAACGCGCCCTGCTCCAGGACTTCACCCAGCGTCGGGTCGACGGCCTGCTGGTGGTGCCGGCGGGTCTCGACCACTCGTTCCTGCGTCGCGAGGTCGAGCTGGGGATGCCCGTGGTCTTCCTGGACCGGCCGCCGCAGGGGCTGCACGCCGACGCGGTGCTGTTGGACAACCGGGGCGGCAGCCACGCCGGTGTCAGCGCGCTGCTCGACGAGGGGCACCGCCGGGTGGGCCTGCTGCTCGGCGCACCGAGCGTGCCCACGATGCGCGAGCGGCTGGCCGGGGCGCGGGCGGCGCTGGCCACGGCCGGGGTCGCACCGGACGAGACGCTGGTCCGTGAACGGCTCATCGCCCCCGAGGAGGCCGGTCGGGCCGTCGCCGCGCTGCTCGACCTGCCGAACCCGCCGACGGCCTTCTTCTGCGCCAACAACCGGCTCACCGTCGGCGCGCTCCAGGAGCTGCACCGCCGAGGCAGTGACGCCGCACTCGTCGGCTTCGACGACTTCGAACTGTCGCACCTGATGCCCCGGCCACTGACCGTGGTCGCCTACGACACGCGGGAGCTGGCCAGAGTCGCCACCGAGCGCCTCTTCCAACGGGTAGCCGGCGACGACACCCCCCCGTCCACCACGGTCCTCCCCACCAAGCTCCTCAAACGAGGCCTAACCTAACCCCACCCCCGCACCCCCCGCCCACCCCCACCCGGTCGATCATGGAGTTGTGGTGGGCGTTTGACTGCACTTCGCGGCGTTTGTGAGGCACCACAAGTCCATGATCGACCCGGCGAGCCTGGGCCCCGGCTCCGGCCCCTGCGATCTTGCACTTTCGGTGGTTGGTTCGTCCGAAACAAGGCGTTTCAGCACCGCAGAAGGTGCAAGATCGCGGGGGCGGGGGCGGGGATGGGGGCGGGGGGCGGGGTTTTTACGGGGTTGGGTTGAGGAGGGCTTGGACTTCTGCTTGGCGGGGCGGGTCGGCGCCTTGGCGGGCGCAGGTCAGCGCGGCCACCGTCGCCGCCTGCCGGAGCACCGCGTTCCACTGCTGCTCGGTCACCGCGGCGAGTCGGTCGGCCGGTCGGTCGCCGAGGGCGTCGAGATCGGCCAGCGCGGCCAACAGACCCCCGGTGAACGAGTCACCCGCCCCGACGGTGTCCACAACTGTGGTGCGTACCGCCGGTTGTTCGTGCAGTGATCCGTTCGGGGCGAGCAGCCAGGCGCCCTCACCACCGCGGGTCACCACCGCGCAGGAAACCCCGGCCTCGCGCCATTCGGCCAGCACGTCGCCTACCGACCGGTCCGGGTAGAGCCAGGCGAGGTCCTCGTCGCTGGCCTTCACCACGTTCGCGAGGGGCACCTGGCGGCGTACTCTGGCTTGCTCCGCCGCTCGGTCCGTGACGATGCTCGGCCGCAGGTTGAGGTCGATCGAGACGGTGAGCCCGTCGCGGCGGTGTTCGCGGGCGAGCAGGTCCTCCAGCACCTGGGCCCCGGGTGCCAGCGCGAGCGCGAGGGATCCGGTGTGCAGCGCGGTCGCCGGGGACCCGGCCAGGTCGGGCAACTCTCGCGGCGTCCACTGCCAGTCCGCCGTGCCGGCCAGCCGGAACTCGTAGCTGGCCTGCCCGCTGGCGTTCAACGTGGCCACCGCCACCGAGGTGGGCTCCGCGGCGCGGACCGCCCAGTCCAGGTTCACCCGGTTGGCGCTCAGGTGCGCGGTGAGTTGCCGACCGTACTCGTCGGTGCCGAGCCGGGCCAGCAGCCGTACCGGCTGGTCGAGCCGGGCCAGGGTGAGCGCCACGTTGGCCGGGGAGCCACCCGGCACTGCGCGCTGCCCCTCGGCGGTGACCACCAGGTCGATGAGCGCCTCTCCAGCGACCACGATCATGCGGTCACCTCGCCGGGCGCGAGCGGGCCGGGGCCACCGAGCCCGTTGGCCGAGCGCGACAGCAGCACCGCCTGGTACGCGTGGTAGACATCCGGCCGACCGTGCCAGACCGTGTCGGCGGGAAGGTTCCGCGCGTCCAACTCGTGCCGCCAGCCGGTGCCGTCGATCAGGTAGCGGCGCGCGTACGCCCAGAAGACCCGGTACCAGTCGGCGTAGACGCCGTCGCCGGTGCGGCGGTGCAGGGTGACCGCCGCGCCGATGGCCTCGGCGAGCACCCAGTGCATCCGGGAGCGCACCACCGGCCGGTCGTCCCAGTCGATCGTGTAGACGAAGCCGTCGGCGCCGTCGACCGCCCAGCCACGGCGCACGGCGGCGGCGAACAGGGTACGGGCGTCGGCGAGCAGCCAGTCTGGTGGCTGCGGCAGGACCGCCTCCAGTTCCAGCAGCAGCCGGGCCCACTCCAACCAGTGGCCCATCGTCGAGCCGTACGGCCGGAAGGGGTCGGCGGGCTGGTCGCGGTTGTAGTCGAGCAGCGGCGTCCAGTCGGCGGTGAAGTGCTCGGGCAGCCGCCAGTCGTGCCGGGCGGCCTCGGTGTGCACCAGGTGGGTGGCGATCCGCAGGGCGCGGTCGGCCCAGCTCGCGTCGCCGGTGGCGGCGGCAGCGGCGAGGAACGCCTCGACCATGTGCATGCTGCTGTTCGCGCCGCGGTAGTCCTCGGTGACCGTCCAGTCCCGGTTCCACGACTCGCGGACCGCGCCCGCCTCGTCGTCCCAGAACCGGTTCAGAACCACGCCCAGCACGTCGGCGAGCAGCCGGTCCGCGCCGGGTCGTCCGGCGCGCGCCGCGCTGGACGCGGCGAGCAGCACGAACGCGTGGTCGTAGCCGGCCTTGTGGTCGTCGACCGGCGCTCCCTGCTGGTCCACGGCGCTGAACCAACCGCCGAACCGGTCGTCGCGCAGCAGGGTGCTGAGCGCCGCGATTCCGTGATCGACGAGGGCTGTGGCGTCCGGGTCGCCGTTGCGGTGGGCGAGGGCGGCCACGTGGGTCATCCGACAGGTGATCCAGGTGTACACCGCTTCGCCGCGGTCCGGGGTGCGGTCGTCGGTCAGCCACCAGAAGCCGCCCTCGGGCCGGACCGCGCGGCGGGCCGTGTCGAGCAGGGTGCGGGTCTGGTCGGCGAGGAAGTCGTCCAGGTCGGGCAGGTCGGGTGACCCGGCCGGAGCGGGGGTCGTCAGGGCGTCGGATCGGGGTACGTCGGTCATCTCAGCTGGGTCACCGTCGAGTAGGGAAGGGACATATGGCCAGGATCGGCGTACGGACCGGGTCCGCGCCGCAAAACCGTCAACGGTACGCCACGAAGCAACTGGCCAGGCCGGCCACGCGACGGGAAGAACTTTGTTCCTTTTTGCCCGTTGACATCGTTGTCACTTCTCAACCCTGCTCCGGCTGCCGGCCGACTGTCAATTTCGGCTGCGTCACACCGCACCGCTGTAGTCCCAGCCGCGCCACACCGCACCGCCGTAGTTCCAGCTACGTCACACCGTGCCGCCGTAGTTCCAGCTACGTCACACCGTGCCGCCGTCGCCGCAGCCGTCAGGACGTGGTCGGCGCGTGGCTGGCGGGTGTGGCGGACAGCAGGGTGGCCCAGTCCTGGGCAGCGGCCCAGTCGGCGAAGCCGTGCCAGCCGACCTCCGGGTAGTCGCGGCGCAGCCCCTCGACGTCGACGTCCAGACCCACGTCGGTGAAGTATTCGAACATGGCCGCCAGGTCGCCGGACCACTGCCGGACACGGGCCAGGGGTACCCGCTGGTGGTCGATCGCGCGGCCGATGACACCGGCGAGGATCTCGGCCAACTGGGCGGGCGTCCGCTGGTCGGAGGCGATGTCGATGCGACGCCCGACGAACTGGCCGGGCTGCCGCAGGACGAGCGCGGCGAACGCGCCGATGTCGACCGCCGGAATGAGGGCGAACGGCCGGTCGGCGGGCATGGGCCAGGCGAATGTGCTGTGGCGCAGACCGTCGAGGGTCCAACCGCTGGCGTAGTTGTCCATGAATGCGGCCGGCGCGATGATCGTCCAGGGCACACCGGAGCCGCGCAGGTGCTGCTCGACCAGGTACTTGCTCTCGTAGTGCGGCACGCCCGTCCCCCGGTCCGCGTGCGCGACGGTGGTCAGCACGATGTGGCCGAGGCCAGCGGCCGCCGCGGCGTCGACGAGGACCCTGCCCTGCCGCACCTCGGTGGCGAGGCCGGCGCCGTGCCGGGCCTCGACGGCACGACCAGCTCCCTGCCGCGCCTCGACGGCAGGATCGGCGCCCGGCTGGGTGGCACGGTCGGTGCCGAAGGGGGTGGTGACCGCGAACAGCGAGTCGGCTCCGGCGAGCGCCGCGTCCAGGGATGCCTGGTCGTCGAAGTCGGCTTGGCGCACGTCGGCGCCGAGGTTGCGCAGGGTGTCGGCGGCCGGGGAGTCGGGCCGGCGGGTGAGTGCGCGTACCCGATGGCCTGCCTTCAGCAGGGCGCGGGCGGTGGCCCCGCCCTGCGCTCCGGTGGCTCCACCGACGGCGACGGTGAGCATGGGTCCTCCCGAGGTAAGATAGCTGCGCGACGCATTAGCTGCGTCACGCAGCAGACTAGGAAGAATCGCTGCGTCACGCAACTAAATGGGAGGTGATGTGGATGACCCCAGCGAGCCGGGCCCGGCGGTACGAGGAGCTGTCGATGGCGTCCCGCCGCTATCTGGCCTCGTACGTCCTGTTCAACCAGGCCATCGCCGACCACCTCGGGCTACACCCGACCGACGTGCAGTTCCTGAGCCTGCTCACCGCGGCGCCTGGTCCGCGCACGGTGCGGGAGATCGCCGAGATGACCGGCCTGACGACGGGCTCGGCCACCCGTCTGGTCGACCGACTCGAACGTGGCGGCTTCGTGCGGCGCACGCCCGACCGGGAGGACCGGCGCCGGGTGCTGGTCAGCCCCGTGCCGGACCGGATCGCTCGGGTCACGGCGGTCTGGGACGACCTCGGCCCAGCCTGGCAGGCGATCCTCGACGACCACACCGACGAGGAGCTTGAGGTGATCACCCGCCACCTGGCGCGCGCCCATGACCTCAGCCACGCCCAGATGGAGCGCCTGCGCGCCCGGCCAAAGCCCGACTGAGCCGCCCCGGCAGGTCGACGGCCTCCCCTACCGCCGCGGTCAGTAGTAGTCGTCGATCGGCTGACGCGCCTCGTCGAACAACGCCGGCCCCTCGTAGCGCACCGGAGGCAGCGGCGGGGTCGCCGGCTTGACCTCCTCGAACTGCTCGCTGGACAGGGCGTACACCACCCGTCCGAGCCCGGACCTGTCGATCGCAGTCGCGCACATCGGGCAGGGCTGGCAACTGGTGAACATTGTGGTGCCGGCGGCCACCTCGGGAGAGAGTTCCCGAGCGGCCCAGCGGGCCAGCTTGAGTTCCGGATGTGCGGTGATGTCCGCGTCGGAGACCACTGTGTTGTGGTCCTCGATCAGGACGGTGCCGTCCGCCCCGACGAGCAACGAGCCGAACGGCCGTTCGCCGGATGCTCCGGCCTGGCTGGCGAGTGCCACGGCGCGGCGGAGAAACGTCTCGTCGTCGGGTGTCATCGGACCTCCTGGGTCGTGCGGTACGCGGCCACGGCCCTCTTGCGGTACGCGGCCACGGCCGCGAGGGTCTGCCAGGCGCGTTCGGGTTGGTGGATCTCGGTCAGGTCGCCGTTGAACGGGTCGAGCACGACCGTCTCCGCGCCGAGCAGCCGGATCTGGTCGAGGTCGGCGGTGATCTGCTCGATGGTGCCCACACCGGCGAGCCGGTCGGGGCCGGTGACCGGGTCGCGGGTCTCCTGGAGTGCGATGCGCGGCATCAGCGCGGGCACGGGGAGACCCAGGTCGTCGGCGATGGTGGTGAGCCGTCCGGTCGCGTCGGCGAGGTCGCCGAGCGTGAGGCGCAGCGGATGCCAGGCGTCTCCGAGTCGAACGGCGCGGCGCATGCCGGCGTCGCTGTTGCCGCCGACCCAGATCGGGATCGCACCAGAGTCGTAGTCGTCGGCGTTCTGCCAGGCGTCGCGCATCGCGCGCAGGTAGTCGTCGGTCAGCGCGCCGCGCCGCTGGAACGGCACGCCGAGCGCCTCGAACTCCTGCCGGGCCCAGCCGACGCCGACGCCGAGGACGAGCCGGCCGCCGCTGAGCCGGTTGAGGTTCGCCGCCATCCGGGCGGTGAGCAGGGGATGGCGGTACGGCACGATGAGCACCGTGGTGCCCAGCCGGACCCGGCGGGTCACCCCGGCCAGCCAGGACAGCGTGGTGAACGGCTCGTAGAACGGCGCCGGGTATTGCTCGGCCACGTCCGGGGTCACCGCGATGTGGTCGGAGACCATCAGCAGGTCGAACCCGAGTCCCTCGATCGTCTGCGCCCACCGTCGCAGCACGTCGGGGTCGGTGCCCGGGCCGAAGTTCGGGACGTTCACGCCAATGTGCACGGGCTTACGCTAGCCACTGTGGACCGGCGTGTGAACACCATGATCCCTGCCGATGCTGGCCCTGGACGCGGATCGGCCGGCAGGTGGGGGCCGCGTACCCTGACGAGCCCTGCCCGGTCGTGGTCCGCGCCGGACGCCGGCCCGGTCCGGCGCGGCGGATGAACGCCCTGCCCCAGGATGGCCGGATGGAGCTACCCGAGGGGCTTGGTTGGGTAGGCGCGGCACCGACCGGCCGGGCCTGGCTCGCCACCCTCCCGGCCTGGTTGGTGGAGTGCGCCGAGCAGTGGTCGCTGCGTCTCGGCCCGCCCTTCCAGCAGGCGTACGCCTCGCTGGCGCTGCCGGCGGACCTGCCGGACGGCACGGCGGCGGTGCTGAAACTCCAGTACCCGGACGACGACAGCCGGCACGAGGCCGACGCGCTGGCCGTCTGGAACGGCGACGGGGCGATCCGGCTGCTCGCCCACGACCCCGCGCGACGTGCCCTGCTGGTGGAGCGCTGCCGGCCCGGCGATCCGCTGCACGAGCTGCCCATGAACCGGGCGCTGGACGCGGTCACCGGGCTCCTGCCCCGGCTCTGGCGAGCGGCCGGCACGCCGTTCACCCCGTTGGCCGAGGAGGCCGCCGGGTGGATCGACCGGATGCCTCACGCGTGGGAACGGGCTGGCCGGCCGTACGAGCGACGGCTGCTGGACGTGGCGCTCACCCTGCTCACCGACCTGGCGTCGAGCCAGGGCGAACAGGTGCTGGTCAACCAGGACCTGCACGCCGGCAACGTGCTCGCCGCCGACCGGGAGCCGTGGTTGGCGATCGACCCGAAGCCGCTGACCGGCGAGCGGGAGTTCTCCATCGTGCCGATGGTGCGCGGTCCGGAGTTGGGCCACTCGCCGGCCGCCGTCCGGCACCGACTGCACCGGCTCAGCACCGACCTCGGGCTGGACACCGAGCGGGTCCGGGGTTGGACGATCGGGCACTCGCTGGCCTGGAGCATCGCCGGCGACGTCGTCTTTCCGCACCAGATCGAGGTGGTCCGCTGGCTGCTCGGCGGCGACTGACCGATCAGTCGCTCCCGTCCCGGGTTGACTCGGCGGCTACAGCCCTAACGCAACGGTTTTGTCCAGGATGTAGTGCTCTGTCCGCTCCGCGAGGCCACGCTTTCCTTGTTCCAGCACGATCATGGGGGCAGGGCACGCGGTGGTAGCGCTGGCGTGGCGGTGGCGCTGGCGGTCAGCCGACCTGGCAGGTGCGGCACCAGTAGAGGTTGCGCCCGGCCAGCTCGCCCCGGCTGACCTCGGTGCCGCAGACGTGGCAGGGCGCGCCGGGGCGGCGGTAGACGTACACCTCACCGCCGTGCCGGTCCACCCGCGCGGCCCGGCCCATCGCCTCCGGCAGGTGCGCGTCGCGCACGGTGTCGATCCGGCCGTGCTCGACCGCGAAGCGCATCAGGGCGACCAGGTCGGCCCAGAGCGCGTCCCAGCCTGCCCGCGTCAGCAGGCGGCCAGGCATCGTGGGCGACAGTCCGGCCCGAAACAGCGCCTCGGTCACGAAGATCAGCCCGGTGCCGGCCACCACCGACTGGTCCAGCAGCAGCGCCGCGAGGGGCGTCGGGCTGCGCGAGATCCGGCGGTACGCCCGCTCCGGGTCGGCGTCGGCGCGCAGCGGATCCGGCCCGAGGCGGGCCCGCAGCGCGGCCACCTCGGGTGGAGTGATCAGCTCACAGGCGGTGGGCCCGCGCAGGTCCAGCCAGTGCCGATCGCTGGCCAGTCGCAGTCGCACCTGGCCGACCGGCTCCGGTGGCTCCCCCGAGCCGTCGGTGAACTTCCCATAAAGCCCAAGGTGTACGTGCAGAGTCAGCTCGCCGACATAGTGGTGCAGCAGGTGCTTGCCGTACGCCTCGGTGCCCTCCAGCACCGTCCCGGAGAGCCGTGCGGCACCGTCGGCGAAGCGCCCCTGCGGGCTGGCGGCGTGCACCTTGTCCCCGGCGAACAGCTCGGCGTGCCGGGCCGCAAGGCGGTGGATCGAGTGTCCCTCTGGCACGGGTCCCAAGGATAGCCAGCCGCGCCGAGACACCGACCGCCTCGGGCCATGCGCCGCGCCGATCGCCGCCGGGCACCGCCGGGCCGGGCACCGCCGGGCTTGATCGACTCGGGTTTCAGGAAATCGGGGTGTTGTGATGAGCGGGACACCGCGACTTTCAGGAAGGCGAGTCGATCAAGGCGGGAGGGCGCCCTGCACGGCGTGGTCAGCCCCGGCGCTGCCCCTTGACGCCGCCCACGAACGCAGCCCAGGTGGCCGGGGCGAAGGCCAGCGCCGGCCCGGTCGGGTCCTTACTGTCCCGTACGCCCACGACGCCGGGCAGGTCCACGTCCGCACCCACGTCCGGCAAATCGGCCCGGCCCGGCGCTGATCGACTCGGCATCAAGGAAACCGGGGTGTCCCGGTGAGGCGGACACACCGACTTCCTGCAAACCGAGTCGATCACCGCCGGACGCCGATCACCGCCGGACGCCGATCACCGCCGGACGCCGGTCACGGCCCGACGTGGCGACCCCGTACCCGGGATTGGTGTCAGGAAACGCCCAGGTGGGTATTTCAGGGCGGTACCGCGTGGATGCCACCCCTTCCGACGGCCACCACGCATTTATCAGGAGGTGTGTAGTGGTCAGGATTCCTTCGCTGTCCCGCCGGTCCGAGCCGGCACCGCCGCGGGACGAGAACCTCGACGGCCGCGATACCCCGGGCGCTGACCGGGCCAGCACGGCGACCGACACGGGCCGGTCCGACGAGGTCGCCGGCCGACCGGCGGTCACCGACCGGGACGCCGACCAGACGACGTACCGCAGCGCCGCCGCGCCCAGCGGGCAGATCGGCGAAGCCGAGCGGCGTGCCGCCGAGCGGGCCGCCGTGGCCCGAGCCGCCACCGCCCGCCCGGTCGACAGCGACCCCCGCACCGCCCGCCCGGTGGCGACCGCGACCGGCACCGCCCGCCCGGTCGACGGCGAGACCCGCACCGGCGCCGTGGTGGACACCGAGACCCGCACCGCTCGTCCGGTGGCGACCGAGACCCGCAGCGCCCACCCGGTGGCGACCGCGACCCGCACCGGCACCGCCCCGACCGTGGCCCGTACCGCCGACCGGGACGCCGACCTCGACAGCACCAGCGGCCGGTCCGACACGACGGACCGGGTCACCACCGACCGTCCGGTCGATTCGACCCCGGGCGTGACCACGCCGGAGCCGCCCGCGGCGCGCGGCCCGAAGCCGCGGGCCAGCCTGCTCGCCACCCTCGGCCTGATCGTCTCCGTCGCGGGTGCGCTGTTCGTGCTGACCGGCACTCTGGCCGGGTACGGCATCGGGCTTGGCGCTTTTGGCGCGGTGCTCGCGGTGCTCGGCCTGATGGCCACCCGCCGCCGGCACGTCGCCGGCAAGACCGACGCGCTCTTCGGTGTGCTGATCGGGCTGGCCGCGGTGGTGATCGGGGTGCTCGCGATGACCGGGCAGTTCGACTGGCCGACCACGGATGGCGACTGGGTGCAACGCTTCCGGGAGTGGCTTGACTCACAGTTTGTCGACCGTTTCTAGCGGGCACTGTTCCGCTCGCCGGTGATGCACCGGCGACAAGCCGGCGGTTCGCCGGCAGCCCGATCTCATCCGGTGGTTCACCGGCCGGGCGACACCCTTTCAG
Organism: Micromonospora sp. NPDC049230; assembly: GCF_040647875.1. Classification (NCBI taxonomy): domain Bacteria; kingdom Bacillati; phylum Actinomycetota; class Actinomycetes; order Micromonosporales; family Micromonosporaceae; genus Micromonospora; species Micromonospora sp. NPDC049230. The sequence continues at coordinate 110,869 of NZ_JBEZCZ010000006.1, read as the reverse complement.
GGGCGGCGGTTCGCCGCCCCTGAAGTGTTTCCGGGGTCACGGCAGCTCCCCGTGGGATGGCTCGTCGCCTTTGGAGTGCTCGCTGGCCCGGCAGTGACCCCACCTGCCGGCAGTGGACCGGCCACCCCCTGCGTGCACCTTTGCTCTGCACCCGCCGAGGCGACGCTCACGATCTGTAGCTGGCGCCTCCGCGGGTGCAGAGCAAAGGGTGGCCAAGGCCCACCCGCCAGGAGGGGCGGGCGCAGAGCGAAAGTGGCCAAGGCCCACCGGGAGCAGCGCGTGCGGAGCACGGTGAGCCAAGGCCCCACGCTGCGGCGGGGTGGCCCAGAGCCCGAATCCCGGCTGGCGCAACCCCTGACGCAACGATTCGCAGCCGCAGACCGCCTAGACGCAACGAATGTTCGATCTGCGCAACTCTCAGTGGTGGATCCTGCCGCTGGGGCCGCATAGCGTTGAGCAACGGCGCCAGCCCGTGGGCCACGGTGGCCGGGCGCGCCCGACCCCTGGGAGCAGGACTAATGACGATGGACGCCACCAGCCAGCGCCTGTTGATGTGCCGGCCGACGTACTTCGCCGTCGACTACGCGATCAACCCCTGGATGGACCCGAGCACCCCGGTCGACGCCGCGCTCGCCGTCCGGCAGTGGGAGCAGCTCCGCCAGACGTACCTTGACCTGGGCCACACCGTCGAGGAGATCACTCCGGTGCCCGGCCTGCCCGACATGGTCTTCGCCGCCAACGGTGGCACCGTCATCGACGGCAAGGCGATGGCCGTGCAGTTCCGCGACCCGCAGCGCGCCGACGAGGCGCCGGCCTACCGGGCCTGGTTCGAGGACGCCGGCTTCGAGATGTACGACCCGAAGCACGTCAACGAGGGTGAGGGCGACGTCCTGCTGGCCGGCGACCACCTGCTGGCCGGCACCGGCTTCCGCACGGCACACTCCTCGCACGCCCAGTTGCAGGAGGTCTTCGGCTACCCGGTGATCACCATGCAACTGGTCGACCCGCGCTTCTACCACCTGGACACCGCGCTGACAGTGCTCGACGAGCGGACCGTGGCGTACCTCCCGGAAGCGTTCTCCCCCGGCAGCCAGGCCGTGCTGCGCCGGCTCTTTCCCGACGCGGTGCATGCCACCATGGCCGACGCGGAGGTGCTGGGGCTGAACGCGGTCAGCGACGGTCGGCACGTGGTGCTGCCCGCGCAGGCCACCGACCTGGCCGCCAAGCTGCGCGACCGGGGCTACGAGACCATCGGTGTCGACCTGTCCGAGCTGCTCAGGGCCGGCGGCGGACCGAAATGCTGCACGCTGCGACTTCGTCAGGGAAAGGCAAGCCAGTGATCGTGGATGACATCCTGCGGACGCCGGAAGCGGTCCGGGACGCCGAGCGCTGGACAGCGCACAACTACCACCCCCTGCCGGTGGTGATCTCGTCCGCGGAGGGTGCCTGGCTCACCGATGTGGACGGGCGCCGCTACCTGGACTGCCTCGCCGGCTACTCGGCCCTGAACTTCGGCCACCGGCACCCGCAGCTGATCGCCGCCGCGCACGCGCAACTGGACCGGCTCACGCTGACCAGCCGCGCGTTCATCCACGACCAGTTCGCCGACTTCTGCCGGGAACTGGCCGAGCTGTGCGGCAAGGACCTGGTGCTGCCGATGAACACCGGCGCCGAGGCGGTGGAGACCGGGATCAAGGTGGCCCGCAAGTGGGGCTACCAGGTCAAGGGCGTGCCCGCCGGGCAGGCCAACATCGTGGTCGCCGAGGGCAACTTCCACGGCCGGACCACCACCATCGTGAGCTTCTCCACCGACGAGGACGCCCGCGCCGACTTCGGGCCGTACACCCCGGGTTTCACTGTCGTGCCGTACGGCGACCTGGACGCCCTGACCGCCGCGATCGACGAGAACACGGTGGCCGTGCTGCTGGAGCCGATCCAGGGTGAGCAGGGCGTGGTGGTGCCACCCGAGGGCTACCTGCCGGGTGTACGCCAGGTCTGCACCGAGCGCGACGTGCTGTTCATCGCCGACGAGATCCAGTCGGGCCTGGGGCGTACCGGCAGGACCTTCGCCTGTGACCACGAGGGCGTCGTGCCCGACATGTACCTACTCGGCAAGGCGCTCGGCGGCGGCATCATCCCAGTCTCCGCGGTGGCCGCGAACGCCGACGTGCTCGGGGTGCTCAAGCCCGGCCAGCACGGCTCGACCTTCGGCGGTAACCCGCTCGCCTGCGCGGTGGCGATCGAGGTGGTCCGGTTGCTGGCCACCGGGGAGTTCCAGCGCCGCTCGGCAGAGCTGGGTGAGCGGCTGCGGGCCGGCCTGGGAGGGCTGGTCGGCAAGGGCCTCGTCGGGGTACGCGTCCGTGGCCTGTGGGCCGGTCTGGACATCGACCCGGCGCTGATGAGCGGTCGGGAGGCGTGCGAGCGGCTCGCCCAGCGTGGCGTGCTCGCCAAGGACACCCACGGCTCCACCATCCGGCTGGCCCCACCTCTGGTGATCACCGAAGAAGAGATCGACCTAGCAGTGGCCACTCTCGCCGAGGTCCTGGCCGCCTAACCCGCCACCTCCTCGCGTTGATCATGAAGTTATTGCCCGCTGCCGCGGCGTGTCGTGGCAATAACTCCATGATCAACCGGGGTTGGCGCGGGCGGGGTTAGGGGCGGGGTAGGCGCATTGCCATCGTGGGGGCCTCGGCCATCACCGAGGTGGGGGTGAACGGGGCGCCGGTCGGCAACTCCTCCGCGCGGCCGATCTGCACCCCCGGGTACAGCTCCACCATGTCGTTCTCGCCGAGCACCCGGGACTGCTGCGGGGCCAGCGGGATGCGGTCCGACTCGTTCATCGAACCGGCCGGTCGGATGCCGGAGCCGTTGGTGCTCACGTCGGTGACGATGACCTCGCCGACCCGCAGCTCGAAGCGGACGTGACCGCGGCTGATCCACCGCCGGGCCTCGTCGTTGAGCCACTGGCCGAGCATGATCCCGCCGTCCTGCTCGGGTGCCCGGCCAGCCACGATCGGCTGCTCCTCACTGAGCACGAACCGCCGCCGGACCAGACCGCCGACGCGCACCGCGAGCACCTCACTGCGCGGCCGTGGGCCGCCGTCGCCGAGGCGTACGCCGTGTCGGGGGCAGGTCGGCACGCCGTTGCGCAGCGCGGGCGGTGGCTGTGCGGCCGGACTGCGGTCGGCACCCCCGGCCAGGTCGGCGAACGCGCCACCCCCACCACCGCCGCCGAACAACGCGCATCCCGACTCCGGGCAGCGCCACTGGCGGGCCAGCAGCTTCGCCCCGGTCGGCGAGCGCTTGCCGGCGACCGGCGAGTGCCCGCCACCGACGTGCGCGATGAACACCGGCCCACCGGCGCCCGGCACCGGGGCGACCACCCGACCGGGCTGCTCGACCAGCCACGGGAACCGCCCGCGCAGCCCGTCGAAGCGGACCCGGCTGAGCACCGGCAACCCGAGCAGGTCGGCCACCTCCAACATCCGGTCGCCCGGATTGTCGAGCACCTCGACCAGCCCGTCGTCGGCCCAGCGGCGCACCACCATCCGCTCGTTGGACGTGAGGTCGGCGTCGGAGAGCAACGCCCGGTGCACGATCGCGTAGACCTGGACGCTGTCCTCCTCCAACTCGCGGGAGAGCGCGTCGATGACCATGCCCAGCCGTAGCAGGCTGGCCGGCCGCCCACCGTCGATGTCCTGGTAGCGGATCACCTCGGCCAGATCGACCACCGCCCGCGCCAGTGACGGGTCCGTGCAGACCCGACCCTCGATGGCATCCAGAACCTTGCTGATCTCGAATCTCATGACGCACTCCGGACGATGTCGTCGATTTGCCGGGCCAGCTCGACGTCCCGGTGGGTGACCCCACCGGCCGAGTGCGTGACACAGCGGAAGGTCAGGGTCCGCCATCGGATGTCGATGTCGGGATGGTGGTCAAGCTCCTCAGCCACCGCCGCCACCCGGTCCACCACCGCGATGGCGGCCGGGAAACTGCCGAGCTGAGCCGTACGACCGATGCCGGTCGGGTCGCCCGACCAGTCGGGCAACCGGCCCAGCTCTTCTCGCACCGCGTCCGCGGTGAGCAGGTCTGCCATGAGCAGACCCTACCGGTGGCGCGTCCGTCGGGCCGGACGCGCCACCGTGCCACCGACTCCACCCAGGCCAGCCAACCGTCTCGATCAACCTGCCCAGACGCGTCGATGGGGCGGCATCATCAGATGCCGCCCCATCGATCAGTCCTCGCACCAGCCGCGCAGCGGCCGTGCCGTTCAGCCGCGCAGCGGCCGGCCCACCTCGTGCAGGTGGCCGAGCGCCTGCCGGTACGACTCGATCAGCCCTGTCTCGGCGTACGGGATGCCCTGCTCGACGCAGTAGGCACGCACGATCGGCTGGGCCCGGCGCAGGTTGGCCCGGGGCATGTTCGGGAAGAGGTGGTGCTCGATCTGGTAGTTGAGCCCACCCAGCGTGGTGTCCACAAGTCGGCTGCCGCGCACGTTGCGGGAGGTCAGCACCTGCTTACGCAGGAAGTCCAGCTCGTCCTCGGCGGTCGGCATCGGCATGCCCTTGTGGTTGGGTGCGAACGCGCAGCCCATGTAGAGGCCCCACAGCGCCTGGTGCACGACGGCGAAGAGCAGCGCCTTGACCGGCGACATGACCGCCAGCAGCAGCGCCACGTAGCCGACGGTGTGCGCGACGAGCAGCGCGGCCTCGACCGCCCGGTGTCGCATCGGGACGGTGTACTTGCCGTCCTCCCGGCCGACGATCGCCCGGATGCTCGCCACGTGCAGGTTCAGGCCCTCCAACAGGAGCATCGGGAAGAAGAAGTACGCCTGCCGCTGAGCCATCCAACGGCCGAACCCCCGCGTCTCCAGCGCCTGCTCGGGCGTCCACACCAGGGCACCCGCGCCGACGTCCGGGTCCTCGTCCTCGTGGTTCGGGTTGGCGTGGTGCCGGTTGTGCTTGTCGACCCACCAGCCGTAGCTGATCCCCACCGCCACGTTGCCGGCGAACAGCCCCACCAGCTCGCTGGCGCCACGGCGTCGGAACATCTGCCGGTGACCGGCGTCGTGCCCGAGGAACGCGACCTGGGTGGTGGCCACCGCCATCACCGCCGCGAGCGGCAGCTGCCACCAGGAGTCGCCGAGCAGGAACACGGCGATCCAGCCGGCCACGAAGGCGCCGAGGGTGAGCGTGATGCGGGTGACGTACCAGCCGGGGCGCCGTTCGAGCAGGCCCGCCTGGCTGATCCGTCGGGACAACTGTGCGTAGTCACTGCCTCGCCGTCGTACCGGCGGTTCCGCCACCGCTCCGAGCGCCATCACTGCTCCCGATCCACTTGTGCCTGAACCGGTGTGGTTCGGGCCTACTGTCAAGTCTCCGGTCCGCAGTAGCGCTGAGTAACCCTGGCAACCCCCGAATCGGGGGTAGGGCGGGCACTACCCCCGATCGTGTACGGCTCAGCCCAGCCGGGCCACAGTGGCCCGCAACCGGGCCAGGTCACGTCGCCGCCGCTCGTAGGTCGCGGCGAGCCCGACCAGCGCCAGCCCGCCCGCCCCGAGGTAGATCCACCGGGGCAGCAGGTCCCAGCCTCGGGCCACCTCGTGCAGCGCCAACAGCGCCAGCACGCCGCCGCCGAGCAGCACCGGGGCCTGCCACCGGCGGGTCGCTCCGGCCAACACCGCGCCCAGGGCCGCCGCGCCGAGGAGCAGTCGCCGCCACGGCTGCGGATCCGACCCGGCCAGCACCGACACGAGGCTCGGCAGCAGCGCCGCGACCAACCCCGGGCCGAGGGCCGGCCAGCTGGTCAGCCCGGGGCGGGTGCGCAGCGCCAGCAGGCCCGCGCCGAGGGCGAGCGCCGAGGCCGGCAGGGTGTACGCCTCCAGCACCGTCACGCCACCGGCGGCCAGCAGGACCCACGCAGCGAGCAACTCGCTGCCGGCGGCGATGCCGGCGAACGCCCACCGCCGGACGGCCGGCTCACCCCGGCGCAGCAGCCGGAGCGCGACGGCAGCTCCCCAGAGCACGCAGAGGGTGGCAAGGTGCCGCGCCACCTCGACCGCGAGCACGGCCGCCACCAGCGCCACCGCCTGCGCGGCGGCGTCCAGCACCCGCCCGACCCGGACCCGCGGCCCGGTGGTCGCGGCGGCGACGGCCAGCACCAGGGTGGCCACCGCCAACAGCGGGTACGCCGCCGCCCGCAGTGGCTGCCCACCGGCGAGCGGGGCGGTCACCGCCAGCGCGGACGCCGCACCCACCCCGGCCAGGTAACCCGCCAGCCGGACCTCGACCACCCGCGCCCCGACGGCGACGACGACCGCCGCCACCAGCAGCACTGCCTCCGTGGCGAGCGTCCCCGCCCGGGTGGCCAGCAGCCCCGCCACACCGGAGGCGGTCAGCACCGCACCCACCGGCACGGCGATCGGTGCGAGCCTCGGGCGCGCGGTCAGCGCGGCGAGCAGCAGCGCGGCCAACCCGGTGAGCAGGACAACCGCCGGCAGCACCGGCCACGGCGTGCCGATCGCGACGAGCAGCACCGGCAGGGCCGCCGCGCCGAACGGCAGCGCGGGCAGCGCGCGGGCGCGGACCCCCCGACCGGCCACCACGACGGCCAGCGCCAGCACGGCCAGCGCCAACCCGCGCGCAAGCGCCATCGGGTCGGCGACGAGCGTGGGCACCCCCGACCACACCCACCCCGAGCCGTACGGCGACACGAGCGCGCCCCACACCGACGGCAGGGCCGCCAGGACCGTGATCACCGCCAGCAGGCCCCCCGCCGCCAGCAGCACGGCCCGCCGGACCGGTGCCCTGTCGCCGGCCGCCGCCCGCTCCCACCTGGCGACGAGCGCGACGCCGAGCGTCGCCGGTGCGGCGTACAGCGCAAGCGGTTCGTTCCCCGCCACGACCAGCGGCGTGAGTCCGGGAACTGTCACAGCGACCACGGCGCCGATCACCGCGTACCCGGTCAGCTCGATCCGGTGGCGACGCGCCGCGAGCGCCGCGACAAGCGGCAGCCCGGCGGCGGCCAGCGCGAGCCGCGCCTGCCACCAGGGTGGCGCACCTGCGGCGAACAGCGCCACCGCGACGGCCCCGGGCAGCGCGAGCTGCGCGACGAGCAGCCCCACCCCGGCCACCGGCCGGTACGACCCGGTACCCCGTCGCGCGGCCAGGGCCAGCCCGACCCCGACGACACAGCCGAGCGCCACCAGGGCGCCGATCGGGGTGGCCAGGGCGACCAGCAGCCCGTGCCCGAGCAGGACGGCACCACCGAGCGCGCGGGCGAGCAGCGCGGCGGGTCGGGTCGTCGGACGGGCCAGCACGGCGCACAGCAGCCCGACCCCGCCGACCAGGTCGACGGCCACCACCGCCGGCCAGGGGGCCGCCCAGCCGGCGGGCAGGGCGAGCAGCACCACCACCGCGCCGGCCGTGGCGAGCCCCGCCCGCACCCTCCGGGGCAGCAGCAGCACCGTCGCGCCGAGCGCCAACGCCACGGCGGGCGCCAACTGCCAGCCCCAGTCCAGGTCTGGTCCCGTTCCGGCCCCGCGCCAGGGTGGCAGCGAGCGGCCCACGGCGGCGACCGCGAGCACGGCGGTGATCAGCGCGGCCACCTGGGCCGTCACGCCCGCGACCAGCAGCGCACCGGCACGCGGGCCGGTACGCCAACCGCCGGCACCACCCGCCCCCGACTCGACCTCGGCGGGAAGCTCCGCCCCGGCCGGCTCCCGCACCGGCGGCTCCGCCCCGGCCGCTCCCGGCAGTAGCCGCACCGCCCCGGCCAGCACGAGGGCCACCGTCGCCGCCGCGAGCAGCAGCAGGGACGGCCGCAGCTCGGCCACCGGACGCAGCAGGGCGGCGGCGAGCACCGGCAGCAGCAACCCGCCGGCCACCGCCCGCAACGCCCGTCCGCCGACCAACCGGGCCGCGCCGAGACCGGTCAGCGCGACAAGCAACAGCGGCGACCCGGCCAGCCACGGCGAACCCGCCGCCCGCCCGACCACCAGCGGCACCAGGGCACAACTGGCGGCACCCGCGAGCGCGGCGACGTGACCGACCGCCGCCACCACCCGGCCGACCAGCGGTGCCACGCCCGCCCAGCCGCGCAGCGCCACCAGCACGGCCAGGTCCAGCAGCGCCACGGCGAGCAGGACCAGCGCCCATCCGGCCGCGTCCGGCTCGGCCCCGACGGCGAGCAGCGGCACCACCGGCTGGGCGGCCACCAGCGCGGCGAACCAGGGCCCGGTCAACCCGCTCCACCTGCCGTACGCCACGGCGACCGCCGCGCTGGCCCCCCCGACCAGCGCGGCGTACCTGCTGCCGGGCCAGCCGGCCACCCCGGCCAGGTCCACCGACCAGGCCGCGTAACCGTCAAGCACCACGAGCAGCAACCCGACCGCGGCGAACGTCTCCGCCGTGCCGCGCAACCCCCGACGGACCACCAGCAGCGGTACGCCCAGCAGAAGCGCGGTGACCGCCGCCAGGATCGACGCCCGCCCGGCGACACCCACCGCCGCCCAGGCCACTGCGGTGAACACCACAGCGGCCGTGCCCAACAGCAGTCCACCGAGGACGAACAGCACACCCTGGACGGTCCGGGTGGAGGTCTCCGCCACACCCGGCGCCGAACCCGCCGTGCCAGCCGGCCCAGCAGACGCCACCGACCCGCCGAGAGACGCCACCGGCCCGCCGAGAGACGCCGCCGGCCCGACGTGAGACGCCGGGCGCGTCGCCACGGAGGCAGCCAACCCCGCGCGGACGACAGCCGCCAGCTCGGCCCGCCGCCGCGACGCGGCCGACAGGCGTCCGGCCAACTCGGCGTACGCGCGGCGGGCCCGCTCCACCTCCGGCTCCAGCTGGGCGACCTCCCGGCCCAGCCGCACCACCTCGGCGGCGACCGGATCGGGCGCACGCCGGCAGCCGGTGCAGCCGGCACTCAGATCGGCCGGAGCACCACAGGCCGGGCAGGGATAGCGGGTGTCATCCACCCGGTCATCATCGGCAGCCGACCCGGGCGCGGCCCAGAGTCCGCGTACTCAGGGTCGGGTGTGCTCGAACACCCAGGTGGCGTACGCCGGATCGCCGCTGTCCACTCTGGACACCAGGATCTCCGGCACCTCGTACGGATGGCTGACCCGGATCTGGTCCACCAACGCGGCCAGCCGATCCGGTGCGGTCTTGAACTGCACCGACCACTCGGAGCTGGTCTCCACCCCGGACCGCCACCAGTAGGTGCTGTCCACCTGACCGCCCACCTGGGCACAGGCGGCGAGCCGGCCGGCAACGGCCGCGGCCGCCAGCACGTCGGCGACCGAACGCGCGTCCACCACAGTCGTCACCACGCAGATCTGATCCACGCCCGCACCCTACGCGGCATTGTCCCGATTAGACGCTATCCAAGCGTCGATCTGGGCCCACCAGTCGAACAGCCAGTCGATGCGTTGCTGCCGGCCGGTCGGCACGTCCTCCGGCGGCACCGACCAGAACCGCATCACGATCCGCTTGTCCATCGGCAACTCCCGCCACACGTCGGCGACGGTGAGCATCCGGTCCAGCCCGGTGTGGGCGACGAAGATGACCCCCGCGTCCGGGGCGGCGTCCAGCGCGGCGAGCATCCCGCCGGGCTGCGGGGCGAGCACGTGGCGCATCCGTTCGGCGCGCAGGGCCATCCGTTCCAGGCCGAGGGAACGCAGCCGGGCGATGGCGCGCAGTCGCCGCTTGGGGGTGAAGTTGCCACCCTCGGGGAAGATGACGAACGCGTCGTTGTCGTCCAGGCCCGCGGCCAGGTTGCCGACCTGGCGTACCGTCTCCTCGCCGCGCTCCGGCGTCGGCGCGATGAAACGGTTGGGCAGCCGGTTGAGCAGCACGTCGATCGCCGGATCCCACTGGAGGCTGTCCTTGAGGACGATCCGTGGCTCCCGCTTGAACCAGTTGACCAGGCCGTGGATCAGGATGAACGAGTCGCCCGGCCCGGCGTGCCGGCAGAGCACCAGCTCGGGCCGGCCGGGCAACGCCGTGTCCGGGTCGGTGCCGACCACGTCGATGCTCAACCGCAGTGTCCACCGGGCCTGCCAGAACAGCACCCGCAGGAACCAGCCGGCCAGCACGTAGTGGGCACGCTGGAAGGCCGGGGACCGGACCCGCCAGCCGAAGCCGGAGACGACCCAGAGCACGAAGAGCGCGAGCAGCGCGGCAGCGTTCCAGACCAGGTAGACGCAGCCGATCCAGAGCAGCCGCAACGGACGCAACCGGCCCGGGACCAGCGGCGACGCGGCTGCCGCGAGGAACGCCCAGACCGGCAACGTGGTGACCACGACGAAGGCGAGCGCCACCACGGCGGGAGCGATCAACAACCTGCGCAGCCACCTGGGAGGCAGCGGCATCACCGCTCCAGGTGGGTGGCGAGGTAGCGCCGGGAGGCGGTGTACGCCCGGCTGATCCGCCGTCCCACCGCCGCCATGTCCCGGTACGCCCACGGGGTGTCGTCTCGCGGGTTCAGCCCTCCGGTCGGCAGGACGTGCACCTCCACCCCCTCGGGTAGCGCGGCCATCTCGCGGAAGAAGCGATGCCGGCGGGAGATCTCGAACGCGACCTGCGCGATCTCCCACGGCCGCCGGGGCGGCGTCAGCTCCCGTTCGATCCGACCCACCTGGAGGACGTAGATGCGGCGGGCGCCGACGGCCACCGCCTCGCCGATCGGGATGGAGTTGACGATGCCGCCGTCCACGTAGTGCGCGCCGTTGATCTCCATGGGCGGGAGCAGGCCCGGCACCGAGGCCGACGCCATCACCGCCGGCACCACCGGGCCGGTGTCGAACCAGTGCTCGGCGGCCCGTTCGATGTGTGCGGCGCAGCAGCGAAACGGGACCCGCAGGTCGGCGAAGGTGGTGTCCACCCCCAACTCGGTCTCCAGCAGGCGGCGCAGCGGCCGGGGCGAGTGCAGGTGGGTGCGGGCGGCGAAGCGGCGCAACTGCCGGGCGACCGAGTCGCCGTACACCTCGCTCGCCTCCGGCGACGCCCAGAGCCGGACCAGCCGGTCGGTCACCGCTTCCGACGGGTCGGCGGCGACAAGCGCGCCGTTCACCGCGCCGATCGAGGTGCCGAGCACCATGTCGGGTTGGATGCCGGCGCGGAACAGCGCTCGCAGCATGCCCACCTCGACCGCGCCCAGCACTCCCCCGCCGCCGAGCACGAACGCCACAGGTCCCCCCGCCATGTCTCTCATCCTGGCACGGACCCGCAGCCGACCGGCCAGCCGCCGGCGTTGAACGGTCGGCGCACGCCAGGCACCGTCCGTCGACCGGTGGCGGCAACGGCGTTGACAGGCAGGACGCATTCGCGCAACCTGATACCGCTCCCACCCCTGAGGCAGGTGCGATCGGTGAAGGCAGCACTGCATGCGGGCCGATTGCTGGCCCGCAGATACCGGCTTCTCGACCAGATCGGCGCCGGCGGCATGTCCGTGATCTGGCGTGCCCGCGACGAGGTTCTGGACCGGGTCGTCGCGCTCAAGGTGCTCGCCCCCTCGCTGGCCGCCGACGCGCGCTTCCGCGACATGGTGCGCGAGGAGGCCCGGGCCGCCGCCCAGTTGGTGCACCCCCACGTGACCTCGGTGCACGACTACGGCGAGACGGTCGCGCCGGACGGCTCGATCACCTCGTTCGTGGTGATGGAGCTGCTCAGCGGCGAGGAGTTGGAGCTGCGACTCACCGAGGGGCCGTTGCCGTGGACCGAGGCGGTCCAGGTGGCCGCCCAGGTCGCGGACGCGCTGGCCGCCGCGCACCGACTCGGCATCGTGCACCGCGACATCACCCCGGCCAACGTGATGATGACCGGGTCGGGGGTCAAGGTGCTCGACTTCGGCATCGCCACCCGGATCGGCACACCCGACGATGACGAGGACGGCGGCACCTTCGGCACGCCGGCGTACGTCGCCCCGGAACGACTCGACGGTGCGCCGGCCCAGCCGTCCACCGACGTGTACTCGCTCGGCGTCCTGCTGTACGAGGCACTCACCGGCCGGGTCCCCTATCCGGCGGAGACCTGGGAGCAGCTCAGCGCCGCGCTGGCCAACGGTCCGGCGCCGACGCTTGCCGAGTTGCCGGAGCTGCCCCCGGCGGTGACAGGGATCTGCCTGCGGAGCCTCGCCCGCGACCCGGCCGACCGGCCGACCGCCCGACAGGTCGCCAACACGCTGCGCGACCAGTTGGCGCCGGCCGATCCGTCACCCACGACCGCCCGGCTGCCCACCCAGCCCCTGCCACCGCACCCAGTCGCCGTCCCGGCGGCCGACGGGACCCCGAACGGATGGACGCCGGCCGACGGGACCCCGAACGGATGGACGCCGGACGGCGCGACTCCGAACGGATGGACGCCCGCCGGAGCAACAGCGGGCGGCTGGACGCCGGCCGGAGCGACCCCAGGCGGATTGACGCCCGCCGGCGCGACAGCGAACGGATGGACGCCGGCCGGAGCGACCCCAGGCGGAGCGACGCCCGCCGGAGCGACGGCGGCCGGAGCGACGGCGGCCGGGTCGAAGTGGTCGCGACGGCGGCTGGCGCTGCTGCTCGTGCCCGTGGTCCTGGCGGTCACGGCGGCGCTGATCGGGGTGGCCCTGCTGCCCGACCAGCAGCCCACCCGGCGAGCGCAGCCCTCGGCGGGCCCGATGACGACCCCGACGCCCGCCCCGGCGACATCCGCGCCGGCAGCGCCGACGACGGCACCGCCGGCGGGGCCGCGGACCGCGTCGCCCACCTCGGGTCCGGGCACTCTCGTCGAGGCCGCCAACCGGGTCGACGAGCTGATCTCCGCCGGGCTGAGCGCCGGGGAGATCCGCGACGACGTCGGCCTCGACCTGCGCAACGAACTCCGCAACCTGACCGCCCGGGTCAGCTCCGGCCGCGACGAGCTGGCACCACCGGTGGCCCGGCTACGCCAGAAGGTCGCGGTCCGCCTCGGCGAGGGTGGCATCAGTCCGGCGTACGCGAGGCAACTCGACGCCGCCATCACCGAACTGGGCATGGCCCGGGTCTGACCGGGGCGACCGCGTCGCGGCGGGCCGGACAACGGGCGTCACGACGGGCCGGTCAGTGGGCGTCGCGGCTGGCCGGTCAGCGGGCCGAGACCCGGGCCGATTCGCGCACGTTTTGCCCGCCGGTGGCGAAGCGCCGGTAGATCTCCGCGTACCCGTCCGCCATCCGCTCGACCGAGAAGTTCCGGGCCACGTGTGCCGCGCAGGCGGCCGGGTCGAGCTGGTCCGCCGCGCGCAGGGCCGCGGGTAGCTCCTCCGGGCGAGCACAGACCAGCCCGGTCACCCCGGGCTGGACCAGCTCCGGCACCGCGCCCCGGTTGAGCGCGACCACAGGTGTCCCGGTCGCCATCGCCTCCAGCATCACCATGCCGAACGGCTCGTCCCACTGGATCGGCATGATCAGGCAACGGGCGTCGACGAGCATCCGCAGCGTCTCGGCGCGGTCGGCGTTGAGCACGACCGTCACGTTCTCGTCGACAAGCGGCTCGACGACCTGTTCGTAGTACCGGCGCTCGGCCGGTTCGTTGCACTTGCCGGCGAGCAGCAGGGGCAACCCGGCCTCCCGGCACGCCTGGATGGCGATGTCGGGGCCCTTGTCCGGGCTGAACCGGGCCAGCCACAGCACCGGCCCCCGGCCGGGCTCGGTCTTGCGCGGCAGGTCGTGGGCATCCAGCGCGTTGTGCACGGTGCCCGCCCAGGGCAGGCCGGGGTTCAGCAGGCGCTGGGCGTGTGAGATCGCCACCAGTGCCACCTCGGCGTCGATGGCGCTGAGCACGTCGCCGTACTCCCCCACGGGGTTGCCGTGCACTGTCGCGACAGTCGGTACGGCCCGGCGACCGGCGAGCAGCGGGCCGATCGTGGTGTGGTCGTGGATCACGTCGAAGTCGGCCGCTGTGATCAGCCGGTTCACCCGGGCCAGGTGGGCCAGCTCGGGCAGTGACTCGCCGAGCCGCTCGTACTGGACCTCGGACACCGTCGAGACGAAGCCGTCGGCGGCGGTGCCGTGGTGGCTGCCGGCGCCGAACAGGGTCACCGCGTGCCCGTGCCTGCTCAACGCGTCCACAAGTGCGGCCACGACCTGTTCGAGGCCGCCGTAGCCGGGAGGCGGCACGGACAACCAGGGCGGAACCACCATCGCGATACGCAGAGACCGCTCCGCAGGGCGGCCCGCAGGCGGGTGGTTCACGGCCACGAGTCCTCCCCGTTGCTCCCCGTGCGGCGTCACCCGCCGGCCGGCGGGTGAGGTCGGCGGCGGGTTCCCGGTGGCGTCCCGGGTAAACCGGACAAGCGGACGCTCACCCGCCGACCAGGAGTTGGTCGTGCACCACCCGCACGCCCGGCGCGCACCAGGCGACCCGCTGGACCTGGTCGCGTTCCCACCAGGACCGGACCACCCCGGCGAGGACCAGCGCGTCGCCGTCCACCTCGACTGTCACCCGATCGGCACCGATCGTGCGGGCCAGTGCCCGCTGGACGTCCCGACGGAGGCGTTCGGCGACCGGTGGGGCCCCAGGTCGTACCTCGATCAGGTTGCCGATCCCCCGGACGCCGGCAAGCCGACGCACCTCGCCCTCGGCGGCGCGGCGCTGCCAGCCGAACTCGACAACACCGCGCACCGTCAGCCAGCCGTTGGCGACTGTGACGTCCAGGCGTTCGGCCGGCAGGGAGCTGTCCCACTCCAGCGCCCGGGAGGCGGCGATGGCGATCTCGGCGTCGGTACGCCCCGGCGTGCCGGGCAGTCGTACCTCGATCGTGTCGGCCACCGCCCGTACGCCCCGAACCCGCTGCGCGGACCGGGTCGCCGCCCAGGCGCGAGCGGCGCCGTCCACGAACCCGGTCAGCGTGACCACCCCCTGGTCGACGCTCACGCCGATCTCGTTCGGTCGCAGCCGGGGGTCCCAGGCCAGCTCCGCGAGGACGTCGCGTTGGATCCGCTGGTCGTCGCGGACACCCACCACCTCGGTCATGGCACCCACCCCCGGTCTCGGTTGCGCACACTCCGCACCGAAACCTGCCTGGTGAACGGGTGACGGCGGTCCACCCGATCCGGGTGAACCGCCGTCCGGGCGGAAAAGAGCGGCGGGTGACGGAGCCGACCCCCTCGGCCCCGCCACCCGCCGCCGGAGGGAGGAGGCAGGTGGATATCTGTTAGGACGTCTCGGCGAGCGTCACGGTTGCCGACTTCTCGACGCCGTTTCGCTTGTACTGCACCTCGACCCGGTCGCCGACCTTGCCGGCCTGCACCGCGCCGACCAGGTCGTCGGAGTCGTTGACCGGCTTGTCACCGAACTTGGTGACGACGTCGCCACGCTGGAGGCCAGCCTTCTCGGCCGGGCTGCCCGGGCTGACCGACGCGACGAGCGCGCCGCCGCCCTCGGCCTGGTTGACGCCCACCCCGAGGGAGGGGTGGCTGACCTTCTCGCCGCGCTGAAGCTTGCCCGCGACGTCCTTGGCCTTGTTGCTGGGGATGGCGAACCCGACGCCGATGTTGCCGGTGCTCTGCCCGGAGGTGGCGATGGCGGTGTTGACGCCGATCACCTCACCCCGGGTGTTGACAAGCGCACCACCGGAGTTGCCCGGGTTGATCGGCGCGTCGGTCTGGAGCAGACCGGAGATCGAGCTGACCGGCTGGCTCTGCTGGCTCGGGTCCTGCTGCTGGCCGTCGCCGGCCCGGATGGTGCGGTCCCGGGCGCTGAGGATGCCCGAGGTCACCGAGCCCTGCAAACCGAGCGGGCTGCCCAGGGCGAGCACCTGGTCGCCGACCTGCATGGCGTCGCTGTCGCCGAACTTGGCCGGCTTGAGGTCGGTGACCCCGTCGGCCTTGACCACGGCCAGGTCGGTCTTCGGGTCGGTGCCAATGATCTTCGCCGGCGCCTTCGTGCCGTCGGCGAAGACCACCTGGACGGTGTCACCACCGGCGGAGGCGACCACGTGGTTGTTGGTCAGCACGTAGCCGTCGTTGGTGAGCACCACCCCGGAGCCCTCGCCACTGCCGGTGGTGATGGAGACGACGCTGTCCTGCACGGACGCGGCGATCTTCGGCAGGTCGGCGCTGTTGAGCACCGGTGCCGCGGTGTAGGTGCGGGTGACGCCGCCGCCGTCACCGTCGAGCGCGAGGGCGAGGGCGCCGCCGGCGACGCCGGAGCCGAGCATCAGCGCGAACACCGCGACGCCAGCGCCGGCGAACTTGGCGATCCGGCCCGGCCGGGGGCCGCTGCCGGGCGGCGCGACCTGCGGGCCCCACGGCGGAATCGGCTGACCGGGGTGCTGCGGGTGCTGCCCGAAGTGCTGAGCTTGCTGAGCGTGCTGCCCGGGGTGCTGCGGGTGCTGGCCGTGCTGCTGGTGCGGCGGGTACGCCATGCCCGGCTGCCCCCCGCCGGCCCAGCCGGACTGCTGGCCCGCGTACCAGGGAGCGCCGGGGTACCGGCCGGCATTCGGCTGCGGGTAGCCGGGCTGGCTTGGCGCCGGGTAGCCGGAGACCGGGTACGGCGGCGCGGAGGGCGTGGCGGCCGGCGGCTCGTACCCGGTGGGCTGCGCGGCGGTCGGCGGCTCGTAGCCGGTGGGCTGCATGACGGCCGGCGGCGTGCTGGCCGGCTGCTCGCCGTAGGCGGGGGCGCCTTCGCTGCCGGCGACGGGCTGCGTGACGGCGGTGGTCTCCGTGTCCCGGGTGGTCGCGGCGTCACCGGTGGGCTGCGCGTCACCGGTGGTCGAGACGACCGAAATGGGAGTGGTCGGGGAGTCGGACTGCGCGCGCTCGTCGCGCGGCAGCTCGGCGGTGGGGTGCGACGGCTCGGCGTCGGTGGGGGCCGGCCGGCGCTGCGGGTCGGACTCGTACTCGGTCATGCCACTACCTTCTCCCTGGGCACTGCAATCAACCTGGAACCGTCCTGGAAGTTGGCTGAAAGTCACTCGCCCGCTTCCTCGGTCTGTGGCAGCAGCGGCAGCCGGACCCGGAAGGTGGCTCCACCGCCGGGTGTCTCGGCCACCTCGACCGAGCCGTGGTGCGCGGTGACAAGCGCCGCCACGATGGCCAGGCCAAGGCCGGTGCCGGTGTTGCCGTCGGCGCGCCGGGTCCGTGCCGCGTCGGCCCGGTAGAACCGCTCGAAGACCCGTTCGGCCTGCTCCGGCGAGAGGCCGGGACCCGTGTCGGCCACCTCGATGACGGCCCGGGCCCCCGGCTCGGCCCGCAACCGCACGCGGATCTCGGCGTCCGGCGGGGTGTGCGTCAGCGCGTTGGTGACCAGGTTGCCGATGACCTGACGCAGCCGAGCGTCGTCAGCGGAGACGACGAGCGGACCGGACCCGGGCTCGATCTCCAACTCGATCCGACGATCCGGGGCCATCACCCGGGCGGCCTGCACGGCGTCGGAGGCGAGCACCGGCAACTCCACCGGGGTCAGCGAGAGCGGCCGTTCCCGGTCCAGTCGGGCGAGCAGCAGCAGGTCCTCCACGAGCAGTCCCATCCGGGACGCCTCGTCCTCGATGCGGCGCAGCAGGCCGGCGGTCTGCTCCGGCTCCCGGGCCGCGCCCTGCCGGTACAGCTCGGCGAAGCCGCGGATGGTGGTCAGCGGGGTCCGCAGCTCGTGCGAGGCGTCCGCGACGAACTGCCGCATCCGCTCCTCCGAGCGGATTGCCCGTGCCTCGGACGCCTGGGCGGCGTAGGCGGCGTCCCGGGCGGAACTCTCCGCCGAGCGTGCGGACATCTCCGAGGCGGCTCTGGCGGTGAACGCCGCCTCGATCTGGGTGAGCATCGCGTTCAGCGCGCGGGAGAGCCGGCCCAGCTCCGAGGTCGGATGCTCCTGCCCCTGCTCCGGGTCGGGCACCCGCTGGGTCAGGTCACCGCCGGCGATGGCGGCGGCGGTGCGTTCGATCTCCACCAGGGGCTTGAGGCTGGTCCGGACGATCGCCGCGCCCACCGACGCCAGCAGGATCAGCACCGACCCGCCGACCAGCAGGTCGATCCAGACGAGCTGCTTCACCGCCCGGTCGACCTCGGTGAGCGGCTGACCCACGGCCAGCACCGAGCCGTCCGGCTGTGCCGCGAAGTAGACCCGCCACCGGGTACGGCCGTCGTGCGACACGACGGTCTTCGGCTCTCCCTCCGAATCCTCGAAGCCGTCCACGCTTGTCGGGAGGGTGGGCAACTGCTCGGGGTCGAGACTCTTTTTGTCGTAGATCGCCCGGTAGACCTGGGTCTCGTCGGCCACCGACACGACGTAGTCACTGGGCAGCATCGCCCTGATCTCGCCGCTGCGCAGGCCCGGGAGCGCCTGCCCGAGACCCTGGGTGGCCGAGCGGACCTGCCCGTCCACCTGGCCCTCCAGGTAGTTGCGCAGGAAGTAGGCGGTCAGCGAGCTGATCACCAGCAGCGCGACGGCGACAAGCGCCAGCACCGACGTGACCAGCTTGACCCGCAGCGGTACGCCCCGCAGCCGTCCCTTCGCCTGCTGAACCGTGTTCACGCCGCCGGCTTGCGCAGCACGTACCCGACGCCACGGAGCGTGTGGATCAACCGGGGTTGGGTGGTGTCGACCTTGCGCCGCAGGTAGGAGATGTAGGACTCGACGATGTTGTCGTCACCACGGAAGTCGTAGTTCCAGACGTGGTCGAGGATCTGCGCCTTGGACAGCACGCGGTTGGCGTTGAGCATCAGGTAGCGCAGGAGCTTGAACTCGGTCGGCGAGAGCTGCACGCGCTGGCCGGCCCGGTGCACCTCGTGGGTCTCCTCGTCCAACTCCAGGTCGGCGAAGGTGAGCCGGGACGGGGCCTGCCCGCCGGTCGTGGTGCGACGCAGCACGGCCCGGATCCGGGCGGTCAACTCCTCCAGGCTGAACGGCTTGGTCACGTAGTCGTCGCCACCCAGGGTCAACCCACGGATCTTGTCGTCGGTGGCGTCCCGGGCGGTCAGGAAGACCACCGGGGTACGCGTGCCGCCCTCGCGCAGCATCCGGATGACCTCGAAGCCGTCCAGGTCCGGCAGCATGACGTCGAGCACCACCAGGTCGGGCCGGTGGTCCTTGGCGGCGTTGAGCGCCGCGCTCCCACTTGTCGCGGTGGCCACGTCGAAGCCCGCGAACCGCAGGCTCGCGGAGAGCAGTTCGAGGATGTTGGGGTCGTCCTCGACGACGAGGAGTCGCGCCTCGGTCTGGGTAGCGGGCATGCGCCCATCATCGGCGACATCACTGCGCCCGCGCTGGACGCTTCCTGCAAAAACCCTGTGAGTCGGATCGTGCTCAGCGCAGGAGGCGGCGCAGCCCGTCCAGAGCGCCGTCGAGCAGCCGGATCGCGGTACGCAACTGGGTGTCGGTGAACTGCCGGGCGCGCATCAGTCGGCCCACCTCGGCGGTGAACGCGGCCAACCGCTGGTCCAACTCGTCGAGCAGCTCGGCGCGTGGCCCGGTGGTCGACGTCGGCCGTGGCGGCGGTGCCGGTGTGTCCCACCGGGTGCGCCGGGTCTGCCGGGTGGCCTCGCTCAGCTCCCGCTTGAGGTCGCGGGCCGAGCCGCGTACCTCGCTGCGGATCTCGCCGGCCAGGCTGGAGAGGTCGGCCACCGAGGCCGCGATGTCCGCTTCGAGCGCAGCCAACTCGTCGGCCCGCTGGCGCAGCTCCGCACGACCGGCGTCGGTGATGTCGTACGTCTTGCGGCCACCGGCAGCGGTGTGGCTGACCAGCCCCTCGACCTCGAGCCGTTGCAGGCGGGGGTAGATGGTGCCGGCGCTGGGCGCGTAGAGCCCGAGGAAACGGTCCTCAAGCAGGCGGATCAGCTCGTAGCCGTGCTTCGGGCCGTCGTCGAGCAACTTGAGCAGGTAGAGCCGGAGCCGCCCGTGGCTGAACACGGCGGTCACGGCAGCTCCTCCCCGTCGTGGTCGACAGCTCGGGCGAGCAGGGCGATGCTCCCCGAGGTCGTGGAAGCCCAGAGCTTACCGTCGCCGGCGCCGAGCACACCCGCGCCGCTGGACGGCGGGAACGGCGAGGTGCGTACCTGCGGAAAGCCGCTGGTGATTCGCCCGGCGGCGGTCTGTAGTTCGACGGCGAGGTCGCTGTCCTCGCGGACCCGGACGGTGATGCCGCCCGTGACGGTGGTCAGCCGGATCTCGCTGCGTCGGGGATTGTCCAGGTCACAGGTGATGGCGCCGGAGACGGTCTGCGCCCGCACCCGCTCGGCGGCGCTGTCGGCGATGATCACCTCGCCGGAGACCGTCTCCAGGGCGAGGTCACCGCGGACGCCGAGCGCCTCCACCGGGCCGGAGGTGATGTGCGCGCTGGTGGTGCCCCGCAGACCCATGAGGGTGATCTGGCCGGCGGTGACCTGGACCGTGGTCTGCTGGCGCAGCCCGGAGGCGACAAGCGAGCCCGCGACCAGGCCCAGGTCGGCGAGGACGTCGGCGGGCACGGCGACGGAGACGTCCACCTTCGGATAGCGGTGGAGCATGCGGAACCACCGCAGGACGTCCGACCAGCTCCGGCCGCGTTCCTGGCGGATGCTGAGCCGCCCGTTGGAATGTTCGATCAGGACCGGCCGACGGCCGACCTGGGTGACGTCGATCCGGGCGGGGCCGTCGGCGGCGACCACGTTGAGCCGTCCGCTGATCAGGCGGACGTCCAGGCGGCTGACCGGCCCGTCCAGGGTGAGCCGCCGCGGGCTCTCGACAGTCCATCCGGCCATGGCGCGTCCTCCCTCTCGACGGCACGCCGACGCGCGCCCCACGAGCAGACAGTAACGCGATACATCGCGACAGCACAAGACAGGTCGCGCGGTCTTGGAACGATGCCGGGCACGGACGGGGCGCAGGGTGGGGCGCGGCCGCCGCCTTCAGGCCGCCAGGTCCAGCTCGCCACCAACGGCCGGGGCTGCCGTGAGCGTGATGCCTGTGAGTCATATCGATGACTCACAGGCATCAGCCGGTACCGGTCCCATCTGCGCCGCCCACCGCTACCCCGAGCCGGCACCGGCACGACGAGGTACTGACAACCCACGCTGAACGCCGCGATCGAGAGCGAGCGCGAGGGGTGCTGTCCCGTGCCAGTACTACCGGCCGTGAAGGTGATGGCGGCAGTCCTGGATCCTGGCCCGGACGCCCGCAGTTCGTTGCTTGGCCAGGGCGGCGACCAGCAGGAATCTATGAGCCGCCAGCCGTCGTCGGGAGATCGACGGCGGGCTTGCGGTACGGGCCCCAGGCGACGAAGCGCTGGAACAGGTCGGTGGGACTGGGCCCGTCGTGCGGGTTCAGGTGGTAGAGATCCTTGGTCGCCTCGTAGTACATGCCGGCCAGGAAGATCGCCAGGCCGACCGGGTTGTCGCCAAACTCGGCCTTGAGCCGCAGCCTCGCGTCGCCACATGGCCAGTGCTGCCCATCCGCTCGGCAGCACCACATCGGGCGCAGCGGAGTGTGCGGAGTCGGCCCGGCGTGGGACCTCGGAAGGTTGGCCGCTGGGCCAGCTTTCGGCGGATGGATCTGGGTGCTGAGTGTCATGTCGACTCCTGCCGTGTGGTTCGTGGCTCGGCGGCCACCGTCCAGTTGATCTGTGTTGACTCGTTCCATGCGGGGTTGAAGGGCGGCACGAAGCCGCCGGTGCGGGATGGTCCGTAGCGGTCGGTCGGCGGCTCGGGGGTGCTGGTCGGCCGCCTCGGTTTACGAGCGGTGCGGCAGGATGGGCAGGCACACTTCCGGCCCCCGGGGAAGCGCCTCGATCGGTGCGGCCGGTGCCGTGGTTGGACCAGGTCGGCATCCTCGTCGTCCACGAACGCTCCTCCTGACTGTTGCCCGGAGACCGGGCCGCGAACTGCATGTCCCCTCCACGACCCGGGCCCCGGATCCTCGGGGTGGGGCCGCCCTGCCACGGGGGGAGCAGAGCGACCCCGAGCCGTCGTGACCACGGGCGACGGCCCAAGCGGACCTGCCCGTAGCTCACCGGAAGGACCGAGGCGTATCCGCTTGGTGACAGTCTGGTGAGGACACCGCTACTGTCGGAATAGACAGACGCCAACCAGGGAGAAGTTCGGTTGACGGGGCCGCTGGTTGGTCGAGCCATGGGAGGGCTCGGGCGTGTCTGGGCGAAGGCTGGGAATCCGAGGAGGAATTGTGGAAGGTGAGCCAACAGCCGACCTGATTCGGGCTCAAGTGCGCCGGCTGCGGACGGTCGCCGGCCTGTCTCAGGAGGATCTGGGCAGGCGGATCGCCTTCAGTGGTTCCCAGGTCTCCGGCGTGGAGACGGGCCAGCGCACCCTGGACAGGATGTTTCTGGCCAGGGTCGATGAGGTCCTGGAGACCGAAGGGCTCCTGGTGTCCCTGCTGAAGCTCGCCGAGCGCGACGGGGAGCCAGTCTGGTTCCGGCCCTGGCTGGAGGCCGAGCGCACCGCTCGTCAGCTCCGGCTCTACGAGCCCCTGCTGATCCCCGGCCCCCTCCAGACGGAGAACTACGCGCGAGCGATCCTGCGGTTCAACGACACGCTGTCGACCGACGAAGTTGAGCGGAGAGTGGCCGCCCGGATGGAGCGGCAACAGATCCTCACCGCCGACGATCCGCCGCAGATCATCGCCGTCCTGGACGAGCGTGCACTACGCGACACCAGCCCCGGCCTGGCCGGGATCATGGCCGAGCAGATCGCCCACCTGATCGCGTTGGCCGAGCTGCCGCACATCCATGTGCACATCATCCCGTCCACGACGGCGCTGCACATCGGCTCGACCGGCCCGTTCGCCCTGGCTCGCTCCGCAGACGGGGGCTGGGTCGGGCACCTGGAGAACCAGCTTGGCGGGGTCGTCATCGACGGGAACGATGGTGTGTCTACGCTCTTGACGAGGTGGGAGGGTGTGCGGAACGAAGCGCTCCCGCGCCAACAGTCCATCGACCTGATGAAGGAAGTGCAGAGCCATCATGGACCTCAGTAACGCCATCTGGCGCAAGTCGAGCCGCAGCGGATCGGGCGGCGGTAACTGCGTCGAAGTAGCGGACAACCTGGTCGGTGTCGTCGGCGTGCGGGACAGCAAGGACCCGTCCGGCCCCGCGCTCACGTTCGACCCGCAGACCTGGAAAGCGTTCGTCGGCTTCGCCAAGCGCGCCTGACGTAGCGCGCAAAGAGGCCCCTCAGCGCGACGCTGAGGGGCCTGTTCGTGTCGCTTGACGAGGTGGATATCGCGGGGCAGGGCGAACGCGCCGCAGCCGACGCTCCCCCTCAGGCCGCCAGATCCAGCCCGCCACCGACGACCGGCGTCGCCGTGGGCAGTGCGCCGGCCGGGGTCGCCGTGGGGACCGGACGCAGCCGGGCCCGCGGCACCGCACCCGCCGCGGGCAACAGGTGTACGGCCGACTCGGCGGCCCGGGCCAGCAACCGCCGGTCGGCGGCACGGGCCGGGTGCAGAGCTGCGGTGATCGTCACCGACACCACAAGTTCCCGCACCGCGACCACCCTGGCGACCGATCGCAACAGCGTGTCCGCGCCGAGGAAGGCGGCTGCCGTGGTGGTCGTACCGGTGGCCGCGCAGCGGTAGGCGAGCCGCAGCGGCACCACCGGGCTGCCCGTGTCGATGGCCGCCTGGAACGTCGCGGGCCGGAAACCGCCGCCGGGGCGGCAGTCGGCGGCACCGTCACCGGCGCACCAGGTCGTACCCTCCGGAAAGACCGCCACCGACCGGCCGGCGCGCAGCGTGTCGGCGACCCGGCCGACCATGCTCGGCAGCGCCCGCGGCCGGGAGCGGTCCACGAAGACGGTCCCCGCCGCCGCGGCCAGGAGGCCGACCACCGGCCAGGAGCGGATCTCCCGTTTCGCGACCATCCGGGTGGGCGCTACCGCCAACACCGCGATGACGTCCAGCCACGAGACGTGGTTGGCGACCAGGAGCGCCCGCCGTCGGGGCAGCCGGCCCCGGATCACCAGCCGGACGCCGAAGGCACGTGCGGTGGCCCGGGCCCAGCCGCGTACCGCCGCCTGCCGTTCCTGGGTCGGCAGTACGGGCAGCAGCACCACCAGGCCGACACCGGCCAGCAGCATGCCGGTCACGGCGACCAGCCGGAGCACCCGACGGGCCACCGGCACCGTGGGCACCTCGCCGTCCGCCGGCAGACAGTCGTCGCCGCAACCCGACGAGGGACGCCACAGGTCGTGCGGTACGGCGGTCACCGCTCCGCCCCGCCGAGGAAGTGCCGCAGGTAACGCGGATTCATCCGGTCCAGGCAGAAGAGCACGTAGAAGTCCGCGCACCCGAAGTCGGGGTCGTACGACGGCTCGCCGCAGATCCACGCGCCGAGCCGGAGGTAGCCACGCAGTAGCGGCGGCACCGCGACGCGCCCGGCCGGATCGGCGGCGGCAGCGGAGGTCGGGGCGGGGGCGCCGGTCGGGTTGGCGAACCAGGGCCGCAGCGGGTGGACCCGCAGCGGCGGCGGTGACAGGTGCCGGGCCTGCGCCTGGGCCCACACGCCGGCGACCGTCCGCCCGCCGTCGTCCACCGGCACCGAGGCGCAGCCGCCGAGCCAGCGGGAGCCCCGCAGGTGCAGGTACCTGGTGATGCCGGCCCACATCAGGTTGATCACCGCGCCGGAGCGGTGGTCCGGGTGCACACAGGACCGACCCGCCTCGACCAGGTCGTCACGGAGCGGATCGAGCGCACCGAGGTCGAATTCGTCCTCGGCGTACCGCCGGTCGGTGCGCCCCGGCGGCAGCAGCCGGTACGTGCCGACCACCTCTCCGGTGCTGTCCTCGCGGACGATCAGGTGGTCGCAGTACGCGTCGAAGGGGTCCACGTCCAGCCCGGCGGTGCCGGAGAGGAGGGTGGCGCCGAGTTCGGTGGCGAACACCTCGTGGCGCAGGCGTTGCGCGGCCGCGACCTGGGTGGGGTCGTCGGCGATCAGCAGGGTGTATCCGCTGGTCGTCAAGGGTGCGCCAGCGGCATGCAGAACGGCCATGGGATCTGTGTAGGTGCCCGGGTTGCCATTCACTCAGACCACCGGTGTCGATCGGATGAACGGCGGCAGGCGAGACCGCTAGCCGCACCCCGCGGTGGGCGTGCGAGGCTGCCGGAGCGACCGGCGAAGGCGCCGGCCCGCCCCATCGGAGGTCGACGATGCGCATCGAGTCCCGCTACAACGGGCCCGCCGGCTCCGGCAACGGCGGCTGGAGCGCGGGAGTGTTCGCCGCCGAGGCGGGCGGCACCGGCCCGGTCGAGGTGACGCTGCGCCGGCCACCGCCGCTGGAGACCGAGTTGACGCTTGTCGGCGACGAGGTCCGTGACCCGGCCGGCGAGCTGGTGGCCGAGGTGCGCCCGGCCGGGGTGGTCGACGCCGTCGTACCCCCTGTCGACCTGGACACCGCGGTGGCCGCGGCGACCCGCTATCCCGGCCTGGTCGAGCATCCGTTTCCGGGTTGTTATGTGTGCGGGCCGCAGCGGACCGACGGGTTGCGGATCTTTCCCGGTCGGCTGCCGGACGGGCGGACCGCGGCGCCGTTCCGGGCGCCCGAGCAGGTCGGCGCGGCCACGGTCTGGGCGGCGTTGGACTGCCCCGGCGGCTGGGCGGTGCTGGCTCCCGGCCGCCCGTACCTGTTGGGTCGGATCGCCGCCGCGGTCACGGCGCTGCCGGACCCGGGCGACGACTGCGTGGTCACCGGGGCGTTACTCGGCGTCGATGGGCGCAAGGCGTTCGTGCACACCAGTCTGTACGGCCCGGACGGTGCGCTGCTCGGCGTGGCCCGGGCGACCTGGATCGCCAGTTGAAACCGCGGCCCGTCGTCCGCAGGGTGGAGTCGCCTCCGCCCCGCGACGGAGGCGAACATACGGACCGCGCCTGATTGACCTTGTTGCCCCGGGCCGTCACGCTGTGCCACGGCGTACCTCGACGCCGTACACGGGAGGAGAACGATGACTGACGGGCAGCGAAGCCCCACCAGCGACGGTCAGATCGTGGTGTCCGGTCTGACGAAGCAGTACAAGAACGTGCGGGCGGTGAACAACCTGTCCTTCACCGTGGCACCGGGGCGGGTGACCGGCTTCCTCGGCCCGAACGGCGCTGGCAAGACGACAACCCTGCGTATGCTGCTGAACCTGGTCACGCCGACCGCCGGCACGGCCACCATCAGCGGCCACCGGTACACCGACCTGTCGGACCCGCTGCGGCACGTCGGCGCGGTGCTGGAGGCCTCCAGCGCGCACAAGGGCCGCACCGGCATCAACCACCTGCGGGTCATCTGCGCGGCGGCCGGGCTGCCCCGGCAGCGGGCCGACGAGGCGCTGGCGCTGGTCGGGTTGACCCCGGCGGCGAAGCGCAAGTTCAAGGGCTACTCGCTGGGCATGAAGCAGCGGCTCGGCATCGCCGCCGCGATGCTCGGCGACCCCCGCGTGCTGATCCTCGACGAGCCCGCCAACGGGCTCGACCCGGAGGGCATCCGGTGGATGCGCGGGTTCCTCAAGAACCTCGCCGTCGAGGGCCGCACCGTGCTGGTCTCCAGCCACCTGCTGTCGGAGATGCAGTTGCTCGCCGACGACGTGGTCATCATCGCGGCCGGTCAGCTGGTCCGGCAGGGACCTGTCGAGCAGGTCCTCGGCTCGATGGCGCAGGGCGCCCGGGTGCGGGTACGCACGCCGCAGGCCGAGGCGCTGGTCGCGGCCCTCAAGGCGCAGTCGGCGACAGTCGACACCGACGAGCAGGGCGTGCTGCTGGTCGCCGGGGTGGACGCCCCGACGATCGGCCGGGCCGCCCTGGCCGCCGGGGTCGAGCTGCACGAACTGACCACCGAACGACCCGACCTGGAACGGGTCTTCCTGGAGCTGACGGCCGGAAAGGCGGGCATCCGATGAACCTGGTCCGAGCCGAACTGCTCAAGATCCGCACCACCAGCACCTGGTGGTGGCTGGCCCTCGGCGCGTTCCTCTCGATCGCGCTGGCGTTCGCGATCAACGCGTGGCTGCTCGTCACGACCCTCGGTGGCGACGCCGGCAACGTCGGCGTCAGCGCCGAGCAGGCGACCCCGCCGGCGCAGGCGGCGAACCTCTACACCTCGGGCCAGTACCTCGGGCTGATGTTCGTGATGCTCATCGGCATCCTGATGGTCACCAACGAGTTCTTCCACCAGACCGCGACCACGACGTTCCTGACGACTCCCCGGCGTACGTCGGTCATCGTCGGCAAGCTCGTCGCCGCCAGCCTGCTCGGCTTCATGTTCTGGTTGGCGACCACGCTCATCGACCTGGCCGCCGGCTCGATCTTCCTGTCCCTGAACGACTACGGCACCCAGCTCGGTGAGTGGCCGGTGCAGCGGGCGCTGCTGTTCAACCTGCTCGCGTACGCCATCTGGACGATCCTCGGGGTGGGCATCGGCACGCTGATCACCAACCAGCTCGGAGCGGTGATCACGGCGGCGGTGCTCTACCTGATCGGCACGCAGGTGGTGGGTCTGCTGTTCCTGCTCCTGTCGAACGTGCTCGACAGCCAGGCGGTGCTCAAGTGGCAGGTGGTCTGGCCCGCTGTGGCGTCCCAGGTCATGATCACGGAGGGCACCTCGGAGTTCACTCCGTCCTGGTGGGTCGGCGCCCTGGTGCTGGTCGGCTACGCGCTGGTCACCGGGGTCGTCGGAGTCCTGATCACCCGACGGCGCGACATCGCCTGACGGCGGTCCCGACCCCGGGGACGGCGGCGACAGTCCTGCCGCTCCGGGGTCGGCGCCCCGCCCTCGCTGGTGACCATGCGTTACCAGTCCCTCACCAGCCGCGCAGCGGTTGCTGAACTTCTGGCATCTTCTGTGAAACCGGCCACGGGACCGAGGCTGAAATGCCTGCGGGATCGGTACGGCGTAGCCTGGGAGCCGTCCAGTCCGTGCTCCTAATCGGGCACGAGGGACACACCGCGTGCCACACAAACCCGCGTGAAAGAGGCGATTACCGGCCGTGTCGACCCAGCAGACTTCGCAGGAGAACCCACTGGCGGGTTTCGGCCCGAATGAGTGGATCGTCGAGGAGATGTACCAGCGGTACCTCGCCGACCCATCGAGCGTCGATTCGGCCTGGCACGACTTCTTCGCCGACTACCGCCCGGCGCCCGGCGCGGCCACGCCAAGCGGGGCCGAGACGTCGGAAAAGCCGGCCGCCGCTCCCGAGCCGGACGGGCAGCCGGAGGCAGCCGCCACGGTCAGCCAGCCGAGCGCCACGCCGCCGGCGACCGCGAGCAAGCCCACCGCCGCCCAACCGTCCGCCGCGCAGCCGGCACCGGCCAAGCCCGCCGCCGCGCAGTCGGCGCCGACCAAGCCCGCCGCCGCGCCGGCCGCGTCCACGGCCTCCCCGGCGAAGGCCGCCCCGGCGAAGCCGGCCGCCGCGCCGAGCGCCGACGGCCCGCAGACCACGCCGTTGCGGGGTGTCGCGGCGAAGATCGTCCAGAACATGGACGCCTCGCTGAGCGTGCCCACCGCGACAAGCGTGCGCGCCGTCCCGGCCAAGCTGCTCGTCGACAACCGCATCGTGATCAACAACCACCTCGCCCGGGGGCGCGGTGGCAAGGTCAGTTTCACCCACCTGGTCGGGTACGCGCTGGTGCGGGCGCTGGTCCAGCACCCCGAGATGAACAACTCCTTCGCCGAGGCCAACGGCAAGCCGGCGATGGTCCGCCCGGCACACGTCAACCTCGGCATCGCGATCGACCTGGCCAAGCCGGACGGCACCCGCAACCTGGTGGTCCCGTCCATCAAGGGCTGCGAGCAGATGGACTTCCGGCAGTTCTGGCAGGCGTACGAGGACGTGGTCCGGCGGGCGCGGCGCAACGAGCTGACCATGGAGGACTACTCCGGCACCACGATCTCGCTGACCAACCCGGGCGGCATCGGCACCGTGCACTCGATGCCGCGCCTGATGCAGGGGCAGAGCGCGATCATCGGCGTGGGCGCGATGGAATACCCGGCTCCCTACCAGGGCATGTCCGAGGCCACCCTCGCCGAGCTGGCCGTCAGCAAGATCATCACGCTGACCAGCACGTACGACCACCGGATCATCCAGGGCGCGCAGTCCGGCGAGTTCCTCAAGGTGATGCACGAGCTGATCCTCGGCGAGCACGCCTTCTACGACGAGATCTTCACCTCGCTGCGCATCCCGTACGAGCCGGTGCGGTGGATGCGCGACGTGGCGGTCAACTCCGAGGGTCAGATCAACAAGACCGCCCGGGTGCACGAGCTGATCCACGCGTACCGGGTGCGCGGCCACCTGATGGCCGACACCGACCCGCTGGAATTCAAGATCCGCAAGCACCCCGACCTGGACGTCCTCCAGCACGGGCTCACCCTGTGGGACCTGGACCGCGAGTTCCCGGTCAACGGCTTCGCCGGCCGGCAGCGGATGAAGCTGCGCTCGATCCTGGGCGTGCTGCGGGACTCCTACTGCCGCCGGGTCGGCATCGAGTACATGCACATCCAGGACCCGGAGGAGCGGCGCTGGGTGCAGGAACGGATCGAGCGCAAGTACGAGAAGCCGGCCGCCGACGAGCAGAAGCACGTGCTCAACCGGCTCAACGCCGCCGAGGCGTTCGAGACCTTCCTACAGACCAAGTACGTGGGCCAGAAGCGCTTCTCGCTGGAGGGCGGCGAGTCGCTGATCCCGCTGCTCGGTGAGGTGCTGGAGTCCTCCGCCGAGAACGGCCTGGACGAGGTCGTCATCGGCATGGCGCACCGCGGTCGACTCAACGTGCTGGCCAACATCGTCGGCAAGCCGTACGAGAAGATCTTCTCGGAGTTCGAGGGTCACCTGGACCCGCGCTCGACGCAGGGCTCCGGCGACGTGAAATACCACCTCGGCCAGAACGGCAAGTTCACCACCCCGGACGGCGCGCACGCGGTCAAGGTGTCGGTGGTGGCCAACCCGTCGCACCTGGAGGCCGTCGACCCGGTGCTGGAGGGCATCGTCCGGGCCAAGCAGGACCGGATCGACCTCAAGCTTGAGGGCTACACAGTGCTGCCGTTGGCGGTGCACGGTGACGCCGCGTTCGCCGGGCAGGGCGTGGTCGCCGAGACGCTCAACCTGTCGCAGTTGCGCGGCTACCGCACCGGCGGCACCGTGCACGTGGTCGTCAACAACCAGGTCGGCTTCACCACCGCACCGGAATACAGCCGGTCCAGCCTCTACAGCACCGACGTGGCCCGGATGATCCAGGCACCGATCTTCCACGTCAACGGCGACGACCCGGAGGCCGTGGTCCGGGTGGCCCGGCTGGCCTTCGAATACCGGCAGACGTTCAACAAGGACGTCGTGATCGACATGGTCTGCTACCGCCGGCGCGGGCACAACGAGGGCGACGACCCGTCGATGTCCAACCCCCAGATGTACAAGATCATTGATTCGAAGCGCTCGGTGCGCAAGCTCTACACCGAGGAGCTGATCGGCCGCGGCGACATCACTGTGGAGGACGCGGAGGAACTGCTGCGCGACTACCAGGCGCAGCTGGAGAAGGTCTTCAAGGCCACCCGGGACGCCGCCTCGGCGCCACGACAGCTCAACCGGCCGCGCCGCGAGGAGGAGCCGGAGCCGCAGGTCGACACCGCCACCGACGCGGCGGTGGTCAAGGCCATCGGCGAGGCGCACGTCAACCTCCCGGAGGGCTTCACCCCGCACAAGCGGATCCAGCAACTGCTGGACCGGCGGGCCAAGATGTCCACCGAGGGCAACATCGACTGGGGCTTCGGCGAGATCATCGCGCTCGGGGCACTGCTGCACGACGGGGTCACCGTCCGGCTGGCCGGGCAGGATTCGCGGCGCGGCACGTTCGTCCAGCGGCACGCCTCGGTGGTCGACTCCCGCACCGGCGACGACTACCTGCCGCTGAAGTCGCTCACCGGCGACGGCGAACGCTCCCGGTTCTTCGTGCACGACTCGCTGCTCAGCGAGTACGCGGCGATGGGCTTCGAGTACGGCTACTCGGTGGAGAACATCAACGCCCTCGTCGCCTGGGAGGCCCAGTTCGGCGACTTCGTCAACGGCGCCCAGTCGGTGATCGACGAGTTCATCTCCTCCGGCGAGGTCAAGTGGGGCCAGCGCTCCGCCATCACCCTGCTGCTGCCGCACGGCCACGAGGGCCAGGGCCCGGATCACACCTCCGGCCGGCCGGAGCGGTTCCTACAGATGTGCGCCGAGGACAACATGCGGGTGTCCATCCCGACGACCCCGGCGAACTACTTCCACCTGCTGCGCCGCCAGGCCCTGTCACCCAAGCGCAAGCCGCTCGTGGTGTTCACACCGAAGTCGCTGCTGCGGCACAAGCTCTGCGTCTCCTCGGTGGAGGACTTCACCACCGGCACCTTCCAGCCGGTGCTGCGCGACCCGGCCGCCCCGGCACCGGAGGCGGTGAAGCGGGTGCTGCTCTGCTCCGGCAAGGTCTACTACGACCTGTTCCAGGCCCGGCAGGAGCGTGGCGTCACCGACACCGCGATCCTCCGCATCGAGCAGCTGTACCCGTTGCCGGTGGAGGAGATCCGGGCCGCCCTCGCGCAGTTCCCGAACGCGGAGGACTTCGCCTGGGTGCAGGAGGAGCCGGCCAACCAGGGTGCCTGGTCGTTCGTCGCGCTCAACCTGCTGGAGCACCTCACGGACGTCCGGCTGCGGCGGATCTCCCGCCCGGCCGCTGCCGCCCCGGCGGTCGGCTCGGCCAAGACCCACGAGGTCGAGCAGAACGCGCTGATCGAGGCGGCTCTCCCCCGCCCGTGACCTGACCTGAGCACGAAAGCCGGGGCAGGGCCGTTTCACAGCGGCCCTGCCCCGGCTCGCATCGGTCCCGCCCGGTCCGACCCGGGCCGGCCGGCGGCCCCACCCGGCCCGCCCGCCGGCCGGTCGACCACCCATCAACCCGCCCGGTCCACGCCGGGCCGAGCACGAGGACGTACCCATGTACTTCACCGACCGTGGCATCGAGGAGCTGGTCGAGCGCCGGGGCGAAGAGCAGGTGACCCTGGAGTGGCTGGGTGAGCGCCTGCGCGACTTCGTCGACCTCAACCCCGACTTCGAAACCCCCATCGAACGCCTGGCCACCTACCTGGCCCGCCTGGACGACCCAGACGACGAAGACGCCTAACCCCGCCCGCCCGCCGCCCCGCCGCCCCGCCAGAGTTGTCAGCCCGTCAGCGTTGATCATGAGGTTAGCCGCGCGTGTCGTCGGCGCGTCGGGCAACAACCTCGTGATCACCGGGGGCGGGCGCACCGGGGGGCGGGCCGGGGCCGGGGGCGGGCCGGCCGGGGGGAGGGCGGGCGGGGTTGGTGGGGGTGGGTTTTTTGGGGTTCACGATCTTTTAGGGTGGTGGCGTGGCTCGCAGTGTGTATCTGACCAGCGTGGGGTCCGGTGGGGGGAAGTCGACGGTCGCGCTCGGGCTGGCGGAGTTGCTGTCCCGTCAGGTGGGGCGGATCGGCGTGTTCCGGCCGTTGGTCTCCGACGCCGGTCCGGACCCGATCCTCGCCCTGCTCAGTGAGCGGTACCGGGTCGAGCTGCCGCTGGCCGAGCTGGCCGGGGCGAGCTACTCCCAGGCCGCGGCGCTTGTCGCCGACGGCCGGCGCGAGGAGCTGATCTCCACTGTCGTCGAGCGGTACCGGGCGGTGGAGCGGCAGTGCCCGGCGGTGGTCGTGGTGGGCAGCGACTTCGACGACCCGGGCGACCCGGCCCATCCTCGGGAGTTGGCCTTCAACGCCCGGCTGGCCACCGAGTTCGGCAGCGTGGTGGTGCCCGTGGTGGACGGCTTCGAGCAGGAGCCGTCGGCGGTGGCGGCGGCCGTGCGCGGGGCGTACCACGATCTGGCCGACCTGGGGGCGACGGTGCTCGCGGTGATCGCCAACCGGGTCTCCGAGCCGATGACGCTGCCCGACCTGCCGGTCCCCGCGTACGCCATCCCGGAGGTGCCGAGCGTGTCGGCGCCGACGGTGGCCGAGGTGGCGGCGGCGCTCGGCGCCACCCTGCTGGCCGGAGACGAGGCGGCGCTCGGTCGGGACGTCCTGGACTTCGTGGTCGGCGCGGCGCACGTGCCGACGCTGCTGGGCCACCTCACCGAGGGCGCCCTGGTGATCACCCCCGGAGACCGGGCCGACCTGCTGGTGGCGGCGAGTGCCGCGCACGTGGCCGGGCAGGTGTCGGTGGCCGGGCTGGTCCTCACCCTCGGCGAACAGCCCGACCCCCGGGTCATGCGGCTGGTGGAGGGCCTGAACACCGGGCTGGCGGTGCTCTCGGTGCGCAGCGACAGCTACGACACAGTGGCCGCGTCCAGCCGGATCGAGGGCCGGCCCAGCACAGCGAACCCGCGCAAGGTGGAGGCGGCGCTGGGGGCGTTCGAGCGCTGCGTGGACACTGACGACCTGGCCCGCCGGCTGCGGGTCAGCCGGTCGACGCGGGTGACCCCGCTGATGTTCGAGAACGAGCTGATCGACCGGGCCCGGTCGAAGCCGCGGCACCTGGTGCTGCCGGAGGGCGCCGACGAGCGGATCCTGCGCGCGGCCGAGATCCTGCTGCGCCGGGGCGTCGCCGAACTGACCCTGCTCGGCCGGCCGGACGACCTCGCCCGACGCACCCGCGAGCTGGGCATCGACCTCGGTGACGCGAACGTCGTCGACCCGGTCACCAGCGGGTGGCGTGACGACTTCGCCGCCGAGTACGCGCGGCTGCGCGCCCACCGGGGCGTCAGCGCCGAGTTGGCGTACGACATCGTGGCCCAGCCCAACTACTTCGGCACGCTGATGGTGGCGACCGGACGGGCCGACGGCATGGTCTCCGGCGCGACGCACACCACCGCCGCGACCATCCGACCGGCGTTCGAGGTCATCCGTACCGTGCCGAACGTGTCGGTGGCGTCCAGCGTCTTCTTCATGCTGCTCGCCGACCGGGTGCTGGTCTACGGCGACTGCGCGGTCAACCGCGACCCGGACGCCCCCCAGCTCGCCGACATCGCGATCTCGTCGGCCGACACCGCCGCCCGGTTCGGCATCGAACCCCGGGTGGCGATGCTGTCGTACTCCACCGGCAGCTCCGGCGCGGGCGCGGACGTGGAGAAGGTCGCCGTGGCCACCGCCCTGGTCCGGGAGCGCCGGCCCGACCTGCTGGTGGAGGGGCCGATCCAGTACGACGCGGCGATCGACCCCGCGGTGGCGGCGACGAAGCTGCCCGGCAGCCCGGTCGCCGGGCAGGCCACGGTCTTCATCTTTCCGGACCTGAACACGGGCAACAACACGTACAAGGCGGTGCAGCGCTCCGCCGGGGCGGTCGCCGTCGGCCCGGTCATGCAGGGCCTGCGCCGTCCGGTGAACGACCTGTCCCGCGGCGCGGGAGTGGCGGACATCGTCAACACTGTGGCGATCACCGCCATCCAGGCGGCAACGGAGGAGCCCTCGTGAGTCGGGTGCTGGTGCTCAACTGCGGGTCGTCGTCGGTGAAGTGGCGTCACTACGACGGGGACCTGGTGCTCGACCACGGCACCGTCGAGCGGGTCGGTGAGCCCGGTGGCGGCCCGGCGGACCACGCCGGTGCGGTCCGACAGATCCTGGACGGTCTGGACCTGACCGGGCTGACCGCGGTGGGGCACCGGGTGGTGCACGGCGGCCGGAGGTTCACCGCACCGGTGCTCGTCGACGACGAGGTGCTGGCCGCGATCAGGGACCTGGTGCCGCTCGCCCCGCTGCACAACCCGGCCAACCTGGCCGGCATCGAGGTGGCCCGCGCGGCGCTGCCGGACGTCGCGCAGGTCGCCGTCTTCGACACCGCGTTCCACCACACCCTGCCGGAGGCCGCCGCGACGTACGCGATCGACCGGGACACCGCTGAGCGTTACGACATCCGCCGGTACGGCTTCCACGGCACCTCGCACGCGTACGTGTCCCGGCGTACGGCGGAGCTGCTGGGCCGCCCGTACGAGCAGGTCAACACGATCACCCTGCACCTGGGCAACGGGGCCAGCGCGTGCGCTGTGGCACAGGGTCGCAGCGTCGCCACCTCGATGGGCATGTCCCCGTTGCAGGGGCTGGTGATGGGCACCCGCAGCGGCGACGTGGACCCGACAGTGATCTTCCACCTGCGCCGGGAGGGTGGGCTGTCCGTGGACGACATCGACGACCTGCTCAACCACCGCAGCGGCCTGTTGGGGCTGACCGGCGCCAACGACATGCGCGAGGTGCTCGAACGCCGGGCGGCCGGTGACCGGGCTGCGGCGCTGGCCTTCGACGTGTACTGCCGGCGGATCACCGAGTATGTCGGGGCGTACTACGCGCTGCTCGGCGGCGTCGACGCGATCGCCTTCACCGCCGGGGTCGGCGAGAACGCCGCGCCGGTGCGGGCTGCCGCGCTGGCCGGTCTGGACCGGCTCGGCATCGCGGTGGACGACGCCCGCAACGACGGCACGGGCGACCGGTTGATCTCACCCGAGGGCGCCGAGGTGAGCGTCTGTGTCATCCGGACCGACGAGGAACGGGAGATCGCCCGGCAGACCCGGGACGTGGTCGGGGCGGCCTGACGTCACACGGGCGCGCACCCCCGGAAGGCCCGAGGGTGCGCGCGCGAGTCGGTTGCGACTCGATCAGCCGGTGGCCAGCCAGGTGACGAGTGCGACAAGCACCACGACGACCACTGCCGCACCGATGATGAGCGGCAGGCGGGACGGGGCCTCCGTCGGCGCCGTACCCTCCGGCGTCTGGTTGAAGGCGCGGAACGCCTCGGTGTTGCCGCTGGGGTCCGTGTAGTTCTCAGGCATGTCGGTGACCCTAGCGAAGCTGGTCAGGCGGCACCGTCCCCGGCCCACTGATCCTGCCGGCCTGGCGCGACCGCGGGCCGGGCCTCGTCGAGCAGATCCTCGTACACCCCGACCTTGAAGGTGATCAGGTCCAGGCTCTGGGTGAGCCTGCCGATCTGCTCCGTGACGCGCCCGTGGTGCTCACGCATGAGCGCGAGTCTCTCCTCCTCGTTGCCCGCGCCCTCGCGGACGAGTTCGGTGTAGCGGCGCAGCGCCGGCAGTGGCATGCCGGAGGCGCGGAGGATGACGCAGACGGTCAGCCAGTCCACGTCGTCCTGGCTGTAGAGACGACGTCCGGTGGACCCACGGCGTACCGGGCTGACGAAGATGCCCTCCTGCTCGTAGAAGCGGAGGGTGTGCACGCTCAGACCGGTGCGTTCGGCGACCTGTCCGATGCTCAGCGTCTCGGTGACCTCAACCATGCCGAGCAGGGTAACGAGGGTTGACCTAGAGCCGACTCCAGCTCCTACGGTGCCAGGTGATCACTACTGGAGCATCGAGGAGAACATCGACATGCGCTATCGCACCCTCGGCGGCACCGGCATCGAGGTGAGCACCCACTGCCTCGGGACCATGATGTTCGGTGCCGTCGGCAACCCCGACCACGACGACTGCGCCCGGATCATCCACACCGCGCTCGACCAGGGCATCAACATGATTGACACCGCCGACATGTACGGCCGGGGCGAGTCCGAGGAGATCGTCGGCAAGGCGCTGCGGGGGCGCCGCGACGACGTCGTGCTGGCCACCAAGGTGCACTTTCCGATGGGCGAGGGCCCCAACCAGGGCGGCAACTCGCGGCGGTGGATCCTGAAGGCGGTCGAGGGCAGCCTGCGTCGTCTGGACACCGACTGGATCGACCTCTACCAGATCCACCGCCCCGACCCCTCGACCGACATCGAGGAGACGCTCTCGGTGCTCACCGACCTGGTCCGCGACGGAAAGATCCGCGCCTTCGGCTGCTCGACGTTCCCGGCCGAGGAGATCGTCGAGGCGCACGAGGTGTCCGAGCGTCGCGGCCTCGGACGGCTGCGCACCGAGCAACCGCCGTACTCGATCCTGGCCCGCGGGGTGGAGGCCGCGACCCTTCCGGTCTGCCAGCGCTACGGGATGGGAGTGCTGGTCTGGAGCCCGCTCGCCTTCGGGTTCCTGAGCGGGAGGTACCGCAGGGACCAGCCCGTCGACCTGACGACCGGGCGGGCCGCGCTGCGGCCGGCACAGTTCGACCCCACGATCGCCGAGAACGCCGCGAAGCTCGACGCCGTCGAACAGCTCGTCGACCTCGCGGCAGGCCTCGGCTGCACGCTTGCGCAGTTGGCCATCGCCTTCACCGTGGCCCACCCGGCCGTGACCTCGGCGATCATCGGACCGCGGACCCTGCCGCAACTGGAGGATCTGCTCACGGGCGCCACGCTCACCCTGGACGACGCGACCCTCGACCGGATCGACGAGATCGTGCCGCCCGGGACGAACCGGTACAACCCCAACGCCGCCTTCCCCAACCCCGCACTGACCGACACCGCACGGCGGCGACGCCCTTTCGCCGAACGCGCCGCCGCCTGAGCGCGCCCGGTGCCGACCGTGCGACGTCGGGTGATCGAATGGACACACCGCGCCAGAACGCACCGGGCCGGCCCGGTGGGCGAGGCACAATCGGATTCATGTCCCGTCGCGTCACCCCGGCACTGCTGGCCGGCACCGTGCTGCTGTCCGGTCTGGTCGGTTGCTCCACTGACGCCCGGAAGACCGAGGGCCGGCAGGCGCCCGTCGAACGGCCGCCCGCCGCCACACCGACCCCGAAGGTTCCGGCCGGCAGGGCCCCGCAACGCAGCTTCGCTGTCGGCGTACGCCAACTGAAGCTGAACCGGGACGGCCGGGCGCTGCCGACGACGCTCTGGTACCCGGCGGCCGGGGAATCCGGCGGCGCGGCCAGACGGTCCGCGACGGCAGCCGAGGGCCGGTTTCCGGTGGTGATGTTCAGCCACGGGCTGGGCGGGCGGCCGGACGACTACGCCACGCTGCTGACCCGATGGGCGGCGGCGGGTTTCGTGGTGGCCGCGCCGGCGTTCCCGCACACCTCCTCCGGTGGCGACAAGAACGTCCTCGACGTGCTCAACCAGCCGGCCGACGTGTCGTACGCGCTAGATCGGGTGTTGGCGCTGGACGGCACCGCCGGCGACGCGTTGCGCGGCCGGGTGGACGGGGAGCGGGTCGCCGCGGCCGGGCACTCGGCGGGCGGGGTGACCACCATCGGCCTGTTCACCGCGAGCCGGGACAAGCGGCTGGACGCGGGCGTGGTGTTCGCCGGCACGGCCCTTGGTGTGGGCACCGCGTTCGCCGGCGCGTCCGCGCCGCAACTGTTCGTGCACGGCGAGCTGGACGAGGTGGTCGACTACGCGGCGGGCAAGGCGGCGTACGACAAGGTGCCCTGGCCCAAGGCGATGCTGAGCCTGCCCAGGGGTGACCACGGGCGGGCGCTGCTTGGCGACGGCGCGACGCTGCGGGTCGTCTCGGACACGACAGTCGAGTTCCTGCGCTGGTCGCTCTACGGCGACGCGGCGGCCAAGAAGCGCATCGCCACCGACGCCACCCGCGGCGACATCGCCACCTTCGACGACCACCTGTGACCCGGCCAGCCTCAGCGCGGCCCGAGGCAGCAGTTTCCCCGATGTTGCGCGGATCATGAAGGCGGCGTCAGGCGGTGTGGTCGATGACGACCTTGCCGAAGGCGTCGCCGGAGTGCAGGCGGGCGAAGGCGTCCTCGACCCGACTGAACGGGACGACTGTGTCCACCACCGGGCGCACCTCGTTGTCCGAGCAGAACGCCAACAGCTCGTACAACTCACCCGGCGTGCCCATCGAGGTGCCCAGGATCTCCAACTGCATCGCGAAGACCCGACGCAGGTTGACCGTCGGCTCGTGCCCGGCGGTCGCGCCGGAGACCACGATCCGGGCCATCGGCGCTGCCGACTTCAGCGAGTGGTCGAAGGTCGCCGCGCCGACCGTCTCGATCACCACGTCGACCCGTTCCGGCAGCCGGGCACCGGGTTCCACGGCGGTGGCGCCGAGGGCCGAGATCCGGTCCCGCTTGACCGCGTCGCGGCTCGTCGCGTACACCCGCTTGCCCATCGCGACGGCGAGCGCGACGGCTGCGGTGGCGACACCGCCGCCCGCGCCCTGGACCAGCACGCTGTCGGCGTCCGCGACGCGGCCCTTGGTGGTCAGCATCCGCCACGCCGTCAGCCAGGCCGTGGGCAGGCACGCCGCGTCGGTCGCCGCCATGCCGTCGGGCAGCGGGACCAGATTCGACCGGGGTACGGCCACCCGGTCGGCGAGTGTCCCGGCGAAGTGCTCGGAGAGGATGGAGACCCCGCGCGGGTCACCCGGAGTGACCACCACCGGGTACACGACCACCGGACGGCCCTCCGGGTCCAGCCCGACCGCGTCGCAGCCGAGGATCATGGGCAGCTGGGCCTCGGCGAGCCCCACCCCGCGCAGCGACCAGAGGTCGTGGTGGTTGAGCGAGGTGGCTCGCACCCGCACCGTCACCCAGTCGTCGGCCGGATGGGTCGGCTCGGGCCGCTCGCCGACGGTGAGCGCGGCGAGCGGGTCGGCGTCGTCGAAGCGGGAGGCAAAGGCAGCACGCATGATCGGCACGGTAACAAGCTGAGCGCTCGTTAAGAAGCCGTGTGGCGGGCCGCGCCCGAGCGACCCCGGCCAACGCTCGCGGCTACCGGCGGGCGACGCCGTCGCGGCGGGCGGCTTCGGCGACCGCCTCGGCGACGGCCGGCGCGACGCGTGGGTCCAGCGGCGAGGGGACGATCGCGTCGACGGTCAGCGACTCGGCCACCACACCGGCGATGGCGTCCGCGGCGGCGACCTTCATCGACTCGGTGATCCGGGTCGCGCCGGCGTCGAGCGCGCCGCGGAACACGCCCGGGAAGGCAAGCACGTTGTTGATCTGGTTGGGGTAGTCGCTGCGCCCGGTGGCGACCACCGCGACGTGCCGGGCGGCCACCTCGGGGTGCACCTCCGGGGTCGGGTTGGCCAGCGCGAACACGATCCCGCCGGGTGCCATCCGAGCCACCGCCGCCTCGGGGATCTGCCCGCCGGACACCCCGATCAGCACGTCCGCGTCGCGCAACGCCTCGGTGATGTCGCCGCGGCGGCCGTCCGCGTTGGTGCTCGCCGCCAGCTCGGCCTTGGTGGCGGTCAGCCCGGTGCGGTGCCGGCCGATGATCCCCCTGGAGTCGCAGACCACCACCTGGTCGGGGTTGACGCCCCCGGCGACGAGCATCTTCGTCACTGCCACCCCGGCCGCGCCCGCACCGCTCACCGCCACCCGCAGGTCACCGAGCTTGCGGTCGAGCAGGGTGGCGGCGTTGCGCAGCGCGGCGAGCACCACGATCGCGGTGCCGTGCTGGTCGTCGTGGAAGACCGGGATGTCCAGCGCCTCGTCGAGCCGGCGCTCGATCTCGAAGCACCGGGGCGCGCTGATGTCCTCCAGGTTGATCCCACCGAACGAGGGGGCCAGCGCCCGGACCACGGCGACGATCTCGTCCGTGTCCTGGGTGTCCAGACAGACCGGCACGGCGTCCACCCCGCCGAACTGCTTGAACAGCACCGCCTTGCCCTCCATCACCGGCAGCGCGGCGCGCGGGCC
The DNA here is from genome assembly GCF_040647875.1 of Micromonospora sp. NPDC049230. NCBI lineage: Bacteria > Bacillati > Actinomycetota > Actinomycetes > Micromonosporales > Micromonosporaceae > Micromonospora > Micromonospora sp. NPDC049230. Next base: position 70,466 of record NZ_JBEZCZ010000006.1, on the reverse strand, counting down.
GATGTTGCCGAGCCCGAGGACCGCCGAGCCGTCGGTGACCACGGCGACGGTGTGCGACACCCAGGTGTAGTCGTCCACCAGGGCGGGATCGGCGGCGATCGCCTCGCACACCCGCGCCACCCCCGGGGTGTACGCCAGGGAGAGATCTTCCCGGCTGGTGAGCGGCACTGTCGAGGTGACTGCCATCTTGCCGCCCCGGTGCAGCAGGAAGACGGGATCAGCGGGGTCCACGGTGGACGAAGACATGGTGGTGACTCCAGGATCTGTCGAGCAGACGAAGCGGGCCAGCCCGGCCGCGAGGTGGGCGGCGAGCGATGGCGCGCGGTGCAGGGGGTCACCCGGTCACTTCCGAGCATAGTGTCGGCCCTACCCCTCGGGTGTGAGCAGGGTCATATCAGGTGGCGGCGCACCCGGCCGGGGCGTGGCCAGTAGCGGACCAGCACCCGCCCCCGCACGTCGGCCACCCCGTACACCCGGGAGTCGTCGGTGACCAGATCGTTGTCCCCGCGCAGCCACCAGCCGCCGTCCTGTTTCCGGACCGCCCGCTTCACCACCAGCAGGTCGGGACGGCTCCGGAAGACCGCGACCACCACGTCCCCGGGTCGGATTCGGCGGCCACCGGGGCGGACCAGCACCGAGTCGCCGTGCCGCAGGGCGGGTGCCATGGACGGGCCGACCACCAGAACGGCGGTCAACGGCCCCCGCAGCCGAGGCGCCTCAGCCGGGTGATCGGTGTCCATTGGTTTCACCTCCACCCGGTTAGGGGAGCATCCCCAGGAGTAATGTCGCCTTTGATCATCGCAAACTTCCCATGGAGGATCCCGATGCGATTTCTGCGCATCCTTGCGCCCCGCGTGACCGCGAGCGCTCACTGCGACCTACCGTGCGGCGTCTACGACCCGGCCCAGGCCCGGATCGAGGCCGAATCGGTCAAAATGATCTGCGAGAAGTACCAGGCGAACACCGACCCGGAGTTCCGCACCCGCGCCGTCATCATCAAGGAGCAGCGCGCCGAGCTGGTCAAGCACCACCTGTGGGTGCTGTGGACCGACTACTTCAAGCCGCCGCACTTCGAGAAGTACCCGAACCTGCACAGCCTGTTCAACGAGGCCACCAAGCTCGCCGGCGCCAGTGGCGTCAAGGGCAGCCTCGACCCGGCCACCGCCGACAAGCTGCTCGCGAAGATCGACGAGATCTCGAAGATCTTCTGGGAGACCAAGAAGGCGTGACCGTACCGGTCACTCCGACGATCCGGCCGGCACGTCCCGAGGACGTGCCGGCCGTCGTCGCCATGGTGCACGACCTGGCGGAGTACGAACAGGCCCCGGACCAGTGCCACCTCACCGCCGAGCAGTTGACCTCGGCCCTGTTCCCGACCGCTCCGACCAGCGGCGTGGCCTCGGGAGCGTCCAGCCCCGCGCCGGCGCTCTTCGGTCATGTCGCGGTCGATGAGCAGGACGAACCGATCGGCTTCGCGTTGTGGTTCCTCAACTTCTCCACCTGGGCCGGTGTGCACGGCATCTACCTGGAAGACCTCTACGTGCGGCCGGCCGCGCGGGGCACCGGGGCCGGTCGGCTGTTGCTCGCCACCCTGGCCGAGATCTGCGTACGACGCGGCTACCGGCGACTGGAGTGGTGGATGATCCACTGGAACCCGGCCGCCGGCTTCTACGCCTCGATCGGCGCGCAGCCGATGAGCGAGTGGGTCCCCTATCGGCTCGGTGGCGACGCGCTGCGCGAGTTGGCCGACCAAGCCGCCACCGCTGGCACGCGTACGGGCGACTGACCGGGTAGAGTCCCCGACCGGGGGGATGAGGCGTGACTCAACTGACTGGCCAGCCAGCGACCGACGACGACGTGGTGCACCTCACGGTGCCTGCCGACGGCGGTTACCTCGGCGTGCTCCGCACCGCCACCGCCGGGCTCGCGGCCCGGTTGCAGTTCGCGCTCGACGAGATCGAGGATCTGCGGATCGCTGTCGACGAGGCGTGCGCCATGCTGCTCGCCATCGCCACCCGCGACGCCGAGTTGGAGTGCCGCTTCAGGGTCACCGAGGACGCGTTGACGGTCGAGGTGACAGTGCCGACAGTGCGCGGTGCCACGCTGCCCGCCGAGTCGTCCTTCGCCTGGAAGGTGCTCACCGCGTTGACCACGTCGGCGTCCGCCACGGCCGTCGACGGTCGTGCCACTATCGCGTTGCTGACCCGCCGCTCCGGCGGCTACTGACCGGCTCGGCGCACGCCGGCCCGGTCACTCGAAGCCGAGCGCCCGGGTCGTCGGTGGGCTGACCAGCAGCCAGCCCACGCCCAGACCGAGCGCCATCAGCGGCACACCCAGCCAGCCCAGCCCGCCCTGGATCATGAACCAGCCGATCGGCAGCAGCATCAGCTGGAGCACGATCGCGGGAGCGCGGGCGCCGGCCTTTCGGCGCGACAGCGCCCGGCCCAGTGCCCAGAGCACGACGGCGGCCCCGATGGCGAACGCTGTCACCAGCAACGCCGACGCCAGATCGGTGGTGGTGGCCGTGAGGTCGGCCCAGACCAACCACGCCGCGATCAGCCCGACGGCGACCGCTTCCGCCCACAGCAGCCGCACCGCCCAGCGGAGCGTGACGGGAAACGGGGCCGAGTCGATGGTCACGCGCGCCACGATACCCGGGCTACCGAGAGGTACAGTGCCGCCCATGCGCGCCGTCCTGGTGGTCAATCCAAAGGCCACCACCACCAGCGAACGCAGCAGGGACGTGCTTGTCCGGGCGCTGCGCAGCGAAGTCGACCTCAGTGTGCGCTACACCCGCCGACGCGGGCACGCCATGGCGTTGGCGCGGGAGGCCGCCGCCGAGGGCGTCGACCTGGTTGTCACCCTCGGTGGCGACGGCACCGTGAACGAGGTGGTGAACGGCCTGATGACGGCCGACCCGCCGACCCGCGCCGACGACGCGCCGATGGCCGAGCGGCTGCCCGCCCTGGCGACAGTGCCGGGTGGCTCGACGAACGTGTTCGCCCGTGCGCTGGGCCTGCCCCGGGAGTGGCCGGAGGCGACCAGCATGATCCTCGAAGGGTTGCGGCTGGGTCGGAGCCGGACGGTCGGGCTGGGCCGCGCTGACGACCGCTACTTCACCTTCTGCGCCGGCTTCGGCCTGGACGCCGCAGTCATCCACCGGGTGGAGCAGGCCCGGCGCAAGGGCCGGGTGTCCACACCGACGCTCTATCTGCGTTCGATCATGAACCAGTACTTCCTCGCCTCGGACCGCCGACACCCGGCGATCAGCCTGGAGCGTCCGGGCGAGCAGGCCGAGGCCGAGCTGGCCACCGTCATCATCCAGAACACGGCGCCCTGGACGTACCTGGGCGACCGGGAGGTCAACCCGAACCCCGCCGCGTCGTTCGACCTCGGGCTGGATGTGCTGGCGTTACGTCAGCTCCGGGTGGCTAGCACAACACGGACAGTGACGCAGTTCCTGTCCCGGCAACCGGATCCGCGCGGTCGGCAGGTGTTACGGCTCCATGACACACCGGAGTTCACCCTGGTCTCCAGCCATCCGCAGGCGTTTCAGCTGGACGGGGACTATCTCGGCGAGCGGGAGAAAGTCAGATTCACCTCCGTTCCCGCCGCACTGAGAGTAATCTGCTAGGTCTCGGGTACTGCCCTAGGTCGACACGGTGGCCACAACCGCATCGATCTGGTCACCGCCACACCGAGGGGGCAGGTGCCGGAAATGTCAGCAATGTCACGCGGACTGTACTATATTGATCCTCGACTGTGGCACGGCGGGTAATCGGGAAGGCCCCGAAAACCGGACAAAGGGGCTGTGGGCTTGCTCACCGCCCGGAGTTTTTCCGAGCGTCACCCTTGACATCACGAGCGTTCGTGAAAGTATTCACAAGCGGACTTGAGTTACCGGGACATTGCCTGGATATGCTCGTCAGGTTGAGCTGTTCCAGCAGGTCCCCGGCGCTGAACGCCTGCTCACGCACTGCCGAATGGACGGATGCTAACTGTCACCATCGGCACTGCGGATGCATATAGGAAAAGCACGACAAGCAATTGTTCGCCACCCATCCAGAATGAGGAGTGTTGCCGCCATGGACTGGCGTCACCATAGTGTCTGCCGCGACGAGGACCCGGAGCTGTTCTTCCCGATCGGGACGTCTGGACCGGCTCTGCTGCAGGTCGAGCAGGCAAAGGCCGTCTGCAGGCGCTGCTCCGTGACCGACCAGTGCCTGCAGTGGGCGCTCGAGTCCGGTCAGGACGCCGGCGTCTGGGGCGGGATGAGCGAAGAGGAGCGGCGGGCCGTCAAGCGGCGCGGCGGCCTCCGCGTGCTGCGCGCTCACTCCGCCTGAACCCCAACGACACGCTGTACGCCCCGGTGGGTTCGCCCACCGGGGCGTTCCGCTGTCCGGTACCGGTTTCAGCCCGCCGGCGCCACGACACGGCCGGACGACCCGTCGTCGACCCGGCGCAGCACCACCTCGACCAACTCCGGCGCGTCGGTCAACGGGGCGGCCACCGCCACCGCACCGGCCGCCCGAGCCGCCTCGGTCACCGCGTCATGGAACAAACCCGGTGCCAGGAAGTACGCGGACACCGCGACCCGCCGGGCGCCGGCCGCCCGTAACCGGGACACCGCCACGCCGGCCGCCGGTGGAGCCGCCGAGGCGTACGCCACCCGGCAGGGCACACCGAACTCCGCGCCGAGCGCGTCCGCGACCCGGCCCACCGAACGGCGTGCCCGCGCGTCCCTGGTGCCCGCCGCCGCCAACGCCAGCGCGTCGAAGCGGCCCGGCCGCGCCTCCGCGAGCCGACGGCGCAGCCCCGCCATCAGCCCCGGGTCGACAGTCCCGTCCGCCGGGCCGAGCACGTCTGTCACGCGTACCGCCAGGGGTGACTCGGCCCGCACCGCCGCGGTGACCGCCGCCGGAATGTCAACCCGATGGTGGTACGCGGCGGTCAGCAGCAGCGGCACCAGGACCGCCCGCGAGTGACCGGCCGCGGCCAGCCCACCGAGCACCTCGGTCGGCCCCGGCTCGGTGTGGTCCAGCCAACTCGCCCACACCGGTGTGCCCGGCCGGGCCGCCGACACGGCTCGGGCCAGTGCCCGGGTGGCGTCGGCCGCCCGCGGATCCCGGCTGCCGTGTGCGACGAGCACCACCGGGTCCGCCCCGCCGGCCGCCCCTGGGCCGGTCGGGGCCGTCGCCGGCGAGGTCAGACGTGCAGCCCGCACTCGGTCTTCTCGAACATGGCCCACCGGCCGGCGCGCGCGTCCTCGCCGGCCTTCGTCCGCCGGGTGCACGGCCAGCAGCCGATCGACCCGTACCCCTGCTTGAACAGCTCGTTCACCGGCACGTTGAAGCGGGCGATGTAGGCGTCGACGTCCTTCTGCGACCACGCCGCGATCGGGTTGACCTTCACCCTGCCGCGCCGCGCGTCGAAGGTCACCACCGGCGTGTTGGCCCGCGTCGGCGACTCGTCCCGGCGCAGACCCGCGGCCCAGGCGTCGTACGCGGTCAGCGCCCGCTCCAGTGGCTCCACCTTGCGCAACTGGCAGCAGTCGTCCGGCGACTTGTTGAACAGCCGGGGGCCGTACTGGCCGTCCTGCTGACCCACTGTGAGCCGGGGACGGATCGACCGGACGTTCACCGGAAGCGTCCGGGCGACCTCGTCGCGGACCCGTAGCGTCTCGGGGAAGTGCAGGCCGGTGTCGAGGAAGACCACGTCCACACCCGGGGCCACCCGGGACACCAGGTGGGCCAGCACGGCGTCGGCCATCGAGCTGGTGACGCAGAACCGGTCGCCGAAGGTCTGCGCCGCCCAGCGGGCGATCTCCAGCGCCGGGGCGCCCTCCAGGTCGCGGCCCGCCTGCTCGGCCAGCGCCCGCAGCTCCTCCGGGTCGCGGCGCGCCGGGTCGGCCTTCGTCGACGCACCGGGCCCGACCAGGCGCAGGTTGGCCGCGGAGACGAGGCTCATCGGGTCACCGCCCGCGAGAGCAGCCCGGTGAACTTCACCGAGAAGACCCGGGTGCAGGCGTGGCACTCCCAGGCGCCGTGGCCCGCCTCGTGCGGCCGCAGGTCTTCCTCGCCGCAGTAGGGGCAGTACAGAGGTGCCGCTCGGTTCTCGCTGCTCACCGCAGTGCCTCCTCGTCGACTCTGATCACCCAGTTGGCGAAGGTCTCGCCCTCGCTCCGGCCGGCCAGGTAGCGGGTGGCCAGCCGTTCCACGTACTCCGGAAGCTCGTCGGCGGTGGTCTTCAGCCCGCGCAGCTTGCGACCGAAGCCGGCCGTCTGCCCCTGGGCCATGCCCAGCCCGCCGCCGAGATGCACCTGGAAGCCCTCCACCTGCCGGCCGTCGGGACCGACCACCAGCTGCCCCTTGAGCCCGATGTCGGCCACCTGGGTGCGGGCGCAGGCGTTGGGGCAGCCGTTGATGTGGATCGAGATGTCCGCGTCGAAGTCACGCAGCCGCTGCTCCAGCCGGGCCACCAACTCCTCGCCGCGGGCCTTCGTCTCGACGATCGCCAACTTGCAGTACTCGATGCCGGTGCACGCCATCGTGCCGCGTCGCCACGCTGACGGCCGGGCCTCCAGGCCAATGCCGCGCAGCGCGTCGACAAGCGACTCCGTCCGCTCCGACGGCACGTCGAGCACCAGCAGCTTCTGGTACGGGGTGAGCCGCACCCGGTCGCTGCCGTGCGCCTCGACCACGTCGGCCAGTTGGGCGAGCTGCCCACCGGAGACCCGCCCCACCACCGGCGCGGCACCGACGTAGTTTCGCCCGTCGGACTGCTCGTGCACCCCCACGTGGTCGACCGGCTTCGACGGCAGGACCGGCGCGGGGCCGTCGAGCAGGGTACGGCCGAGGTACTCCTTCTCCAGGACCTCGCGGAAGCGCTCCACACCCCAGTCGGCCACCAGGAACTTCAGCCGGGCCCGGTTGCGCAGCCGGCGGTAGCCGTAGTCGCGGAAGATGCCGACCACCCCGGCCCACACGTCCGGCACCTCGGCCAGCGGCACCCAGACGCCGAGCCGCTTGGCGAGCATCGGGTTGGTGGACAGACCTCCGCCGACCCAGACATCGAAGCCGGGCCCGTGCTCGGGGTGGTCGACGCCGAGGAAGGCGATGTCGTTGGACTCGTACGGGGTGTCCACCAGCCAGGAGATGGACGTCTTGAACTTGCGGGGCAGGTTGGAGAACTGCTTGTCACCGACGTACCGGGAGACGATCTCGTCGATCGCCGGGGTCGGGTCGAGCAGCTCGTCGCGGGCCACCCCGGCGACCGGGCTGCCCAGCACGATCCGCGGGCAGTCGCCGCACGCCTCGGTGGTCTGGAGGCCGACCGACTCCAACCGACGCCAGATCTCCGGCATGTCCTCGACGCGGATCCAGTGGTACTGGATGTTCTGCCGGTCGGTGATGTCGGCGGTGTCCCGCGCGAACTCCCGGGAGATGTCCGCGATCACCCGCAGCTGGGCCAGGCTGAGCTGGCCGCCGTCGATGCGGACCCGGAGCATGAAGAACTCGTCCTCCAGCTCGTGCGGCTCCAGGACGGCGGTGCGCCCGCCGTCGATGCCCGCCTTGCGCTGGGTGTAGAGGCCCCACCAGCGGAACCGGCCACGCAGATCCTGCGGGTCGATCGAGGCGAAGCCGCCGTGCGCGTAGATGTTCTCGATACGCGCACGGACGTTGAGCGGGTCGTCGTCCTTCTTGATCCGCTCGTTGGGGTTGAGGGGCTCGCGGTGGCCGAGCGCCCACTGACCCTCACCCCGTGGCCGGCGCGGCGCCCGGGCCGGGCGGGTCGTCGGGTCCTCGGAACGGGCAGGAGTGCTGCTGACCGCCATCGCGGCGTCCTCCGTTGTCTGCGGTGCCTCGAAGCAGGCGGGGCGCGACGGCCGGCCCGGCGGAAGCGGGCGGGACAACGGTGTCTGAGACAGCCGGCGCGGAGCGCACCCGAGACAGATTGGTCGGGCGTCGTCAGGAAGCCGGACAGATCGCGCTGCGCACGCGGCCGTAATCGACGTGGCGACGGGCCACGAAGCGGCGGACGACAGCGGCGGTCATGCCCACCATGCTGCCACACGACATGAGCCCCGGCCAATGTCCACGTGCTGGATCCCACATCACGGGCCGGGGATCAGCCGACGAGCTGGTCACCGAGGACAGTCCGGGCATAGCGCACCACTCGCCCCTGTCGTACGCCGACGACCAGGCCGTTGTCCCGCAACGTGGTGAGGTGGTGCGACGCGGTCGCCGCCGCGAGGCCCAACATCGCGGCCAGCTCGCCGGTGCTCAGCGGTGTGTCGAGCAGGGACAGCGCCGCCGCCCTCGTACTGCCGAGCAGCGCGCCGAGCGCGGCGCTGGGCGGCGGCGAGGCCCACAGCCCGCCCAGACCGGCGGGCGGATAGCAGAGGGCCGGGCCGGCGTCCCCCTCCATGATCGCGTGCACCGTCGGGCCGGAGAACGAGGTGGGTAGCAGCGTCCACGGGCGGTCGTCCAGACCGGCCGGTCGGGTGGCGCCGACGGCGACCCGCAGCGCAGCACCGTCCCAGCGGATCAGCGGGTGCAGCTCGCGGAGCAGGGTGCGCCCGCCCTGCTCGCCGGCGAGCAGCGTCCGCCGCCGGATGTCGGCCAGCGCGAGCGCCCGCAGCCGGGGCCAGTCCGGCGCGATCAGCAGGGCGAAGTACCGACGTAGCTGCGCCACCAGCTCGTCCGGGGCCAGCCGGGGCGCGCCGGCCCGGTCCAACTGCCGCCGTACCCGGGTTGGGTCGGTGCTCGCGATCGCCCGCAGCTCGGCAGCCAGGTTCGGGGCCACCCCGATCGGGGTGAGGAAGTCCGGCACGTATCCGTTGGACGACCTGAGCACCGCCAGCAGCGGCTCCAGGCCGGCACCGGGAAGCAGCCGCTCGGCGCGCTCCCGCCAGGGGCGGTGCATCCAGTACTTCGCGGGCTTCCGCAGCGCCCAGGAGCTGGCCACCAGCTCGGCCATCGGCGAGTGCACGAACCGGACCCGACTCAGGTCGTCGGGCGTGAACCGAACCTCGATCACCGACAGATTCGATCACGTTCGAACGGTTCGGCGACAGCGCGCGACCGGTCGAGGATCCTGGCATGGAATACAGGCAACTGGGCCGGTCGGGCCTGCGCGTCAGCGCTGTCGCGTACGGCAACTGGGTCACCCACGGCAACCAGCTCGACGACGAGGCGGCGGGCGCGTGCGTGGCCGCCGCCCTGGACGCGGGCATCACCACCTTCGACACCGCCGACCGGTACGCCCAGGGGCGGGCCGAGGAGGCGCTCGGCAGGGCGCTGAGCGGCGTCCGGCGCAGCTCGATCGAGCTGTGCACGAAGGTGTTCCTGCCGGTCGGACCGGGGGCCAACGACTCCGGGCTGTCCCGCAAGCACATCATCGAGAGCTGCCACGCCTCGCTGCGTCGGCTGGGCACCGACTACGTCGACCTCTACCAGGCACACCGGTACGACGACAGCGTGCCGCTTCCGGAGACGATGCTCGCCTTCGCCGACCTGGTCCGCCAGGGCAGGGTGCTCTACGTCGGCGCCTCCGAGTGGACCGCCGCGCAACTGCGTGCGGGCCTGCGGCTCGCCGCCGACCTGCACGTCCCGTTCATCGCCAACCAGCCGCAGTACTCGATGCTGTGGCGGGTGCCGGAGGCCGAGGTGGTGCCCACCAGCGCCGAGCTCGGGTTGGGTCAGCTCGCCTGGGCGCCGCTCGCGATGGGCGTGCTGACCGGCAAGTACGAGCCCGGCCAGCGCCCGCCCGCCGGCTCCCGGGCCACCGACGGCTTCGGCGGGTCGTTCATCGCCCGTTACTCCTCGGATCTGCTGCTGTCCCGGGTCCGCCAGCTCCGACCGGTCGCCGATGCCGCCGGCTGCACGATGGCCCAGCTGGCGGTGGCCTGGGTGTTGCACCGGCCGACAGTGGCCAGCGCGATCGTCGGCGCGTCCCGACCCGAGCAGCTCGCCGAGACGGCCGCCGCCACCGCGCTCCGCCTGGACGACGAGCTGATGCGGCACATCGATGCGGTGCTCGGCGACCTCGTCGAGCGTGATCCGGCGAAGACCGCCCGGCCGAACGACGTGCCGCCCGCCTGGCGCCCACCGCCTGCGGCCGGCTGACGCCCACGAACGGCACGGCCGTGGCAGGCTCGAACCGTGGGCAGATTGTCCGAGTCGACCGGGGCGGCGTGGGAGCACCTGCGCCGCGTACCGGTCTGGCTCGCCCCGGCGCTGCTGACCCTGGCGGTGACAGTCACCGGGTTGGGCTCCGCCCAGCTCTGGCGCGACGAGTTGGCGACCTGGAGCGCGGCCAGCCGGTCGCCAACGGACCTGGTCCGGCTGGCCGGCACCATCGACGCCGCCACCGGGCCGTACTACCTGCTGATGCACGGCTGGACCGCGCTCGTCGGCGACTCCACGATCGCCCTGCGCGTACCTGCCGTGCTGGCGATGACAGTGGCGGCCGGGTTGCTCGCCGTGCTCGGCGCGTGGCTCGTCGACCGGCGCACCGGTCTGTTCGCCGGGCTGCTGTTCGCGATCCTGCCCGGCACATCCCGCTACGGGCAGGAGGCCCGCCCGTACGCGCTGGCCACCATGCTCGCGGTGCTCGCCACAGTGCTGCTGGTGGCCGCCTTGCGCAGACCGGGCTGGGCCCGCTGGGCCGGGTACGCCGCCGCCGTCGCCGCCCTCGGACTCGTCCACCTGATCGCGCTCACCCTGCTCGCCGCGCACTGCCTGGTCGTCCTGCTCACCTGGTGGCGCGGCCCGGCCACGGCCGGCGTAGCCAGCCGGGACCGGGACGGCGCCGCACGGGACGGGCGGGTGTGGCGGTGGGTGGTCTCCGTGGCGCCGGTCGCGCTGCTTGTCGCCCCCCTGCTGCTCAAGGCCCGCGCGCAGCGGTCCCGGCAGCTCAACTGGGTCCACCTGGTCCGTCTGGACGACCTGACCGCGCTGCCCGGCGGGGTGGCACAGAGCAGCGTGGTGGGTGGCCTGCTGGTCGGGGTCGCCGCGCTGGGTGCGGCCCGGCTCGGTCGACGCGCCGTGCTGCCGGTGAGCGCGGTGCTGCTGCCCGTGCTGCTGCTCTTCGCCGCCGGCGAGGTCGTACCGCTGTGGGTGCCCCGGTACCTGGTCTTCGTTGTGCCCTTCGCCTGCCTGCTGGCGGGCGCGGCGCTTGCCGCGGTGTCCGTGCCGGCCGGGCTAGCCGTGGTGGTCCTTGCCGGGTTGCTCGGCCTTCCCGACCAGGCAGCGCTGCGGCGGACGCACGAGTGGCCGCGCAGCGCGCCGGTGGACTACGCGGGTGCGGCCCGGGTCATCGCCGACGGTCAGCGGCCGGGCGACGCGGTGGTCTACTCCCCCCGGCAGAGCTGGCTCTTCCTCGACCTCGGCATCGAATACCACCTCGACGACCCACCACGCGACGTGCTGGTCACCGAGGACGAGGTCCGCCGGGGCGACCTGTGGGCCGCCGAGTGCCCCCAACCGGCGGGGTGCCTGGCCGGCACGACACGGGTCTGGCTCGTCGTCTCCGGTCGGCACGCCGAGCCGCTGTCCGCCGTGACCGGCCCCAAGGGCGAAGCCCTGCGCGCGGACTTCACGGTCGCCCAGGTCTGGCCGCGCCCCGGCCTCACCGTCGCCCTGCTGACCAGCCGCCCCAACCGCTGACCGGCTGCTCCAACCGGTGACCCGACCAACCCCGGCAGGCCGACTCCCGGCCCACCCGCCTCGATCAGTGTGATGCCGGTGAGTCATCTTGATGACTCACCGGCATCAGGCTCGTTCTGGTGCCCGCACCCCCCGCGGCGGACCCGCCCGGCACAGGACGGACCCGCCCGGCAGGAGGCGGCTCAGCCCGGTGAGCGGACGTCGTGGGCGTTGCGGGCCAGCGGGACGACAAGCACGGCCTCGGTGCCGCCGTTGGCACCGGCCCGCAGCTCGATGGTGCCCCGCAGCTCACCGGTGACCAGGGCGCGGACGATCTGGAGGCCGAGCCGGCTGCCGCGTTCGGCGTCGAAGTCCGGTGGCAGCCCGCGCCCGTTGTCGGTCACCGAGACGTGCAGCATCTTGCGGAACCGGTGCGCCGCGACCACCACCTCCGGCCGGTCCGACGGGTCGACCTCGGCGACGGCGACCGGCACCATGCCCGAGGCGGCGGGGGTCGGGGCGTCCTGCGCCTCGTCGGCCGGCGGGAAGCCGTGCTCGACGGCGTTGAGCAGCAACTCGTTGAGGACCATCACCAGGGAGGTGGCGATCTCCGCCGGCAGGACGCCGAAGCTGCCCCGCCGCCGCATGCCGACGCTCACCTCGGTCGCCGCGACCTCGGTCGCCGCGCTGGCCACCCGGTCGACGATGCCGTCGAACTCGACCGCCTCGTCACTGGACATGGAGAGCGTCTCGTGCACCAGGGCGATCGAGGCGACCCGGCGGACCGACTCCTCCAGCGCGACGCGGGCCTCCGGCATGGCCACCCGGCGGGCCTGCAACCGCAGCAGTGCGGCAACGGTCTGGAGGTTGTTCTTCACCCGGTGGTGGATCTCCCGGATGGTGGCGTCCTTGGTGATCAGTGCCCGGTCCCGGCGGCGGACCTCGGTGATGTCCCGGACCAGCACCAACGCTCCGATCGGCACCCCGGCCGGCATCAGCGGCAGCGCCCGGGTGAGCATCGTGGCGCCGCGCGCGTCGATCTCCCGGCGGGGCGGCGCCTCACCGCGCAGCGCGGCCAGGATGCCGTTCGCCGCCTCGGTGCCGTCCAACGGATCGCCGGCGAGCCGGCGGTGCAACGCGGCCAGGTCCTCGCCAACCAGGTGCGAGGCGTAGCCCAGTCGGCGGTACGCGGACTGCGCGTTCGGGCTGGCATAGGTGACCTTGCCGCCGGCGTCGAGCCGGACCAGGCCGTCGCCGACCCGGGGCGCCGACGTGGTCTCGCCCGGGTGCCGCGGCGGCGGGAAGGTGCCATCCGCGATCATCTGCGCCAGGTCGTCGGCGGTGGTCAGGTAGTTGAGTTCCAGCTGGCTGGGCGTACGGGCGGTGGAGAGGTTGGTGTCCCGACCCACCACGGCGATCACCTCGCCGGCCTCGCCCTCGGCGGTCCGCAGCCGGACCGGGATCGCCTCGTGCCGGGCCGGCACGTCCCCATACCAGACCGGGTCGCCCTCCCGCCAGATCCGGCCCTGGGAGTAGGCCACCTGAAGGTGGGCCACCTCCGGCCCGCCGACGATCCGCCCCACCTGGTCATCCTGGTAGGCGGTCGGTGCGGTGGTCGGTCGGACCTGGGCGACGCACAGGAACGTGCCGTCGGCGTCGACGGGCACCCAGAGCAGCAGGTCGGCGAAGGACAGATCGGAGAGCAGTTGCCAGTCGCCGGCGATGCGGTGCAGGTGGTCGATGTCGGCCGGACGGAGATGGGTGTGCTCCTCGGCGAGGTCGCGCAGCGTGGACACGGTGACCAGGGTGCCACGCCGTGCCTCACATCGTCGCGGTGACCTTCTTCAAGCCGCGCGGCGCGTCCGGGTCCTCACCTCGGGTGAGCGCCAGGGCCAGCGCCAACCGCTGCAACGGCAGGATGTCCAACAGTGGTGCGTACCGTTCGTCGACCTCGGGGACGGCCAGCCGGGTGGCACCCGGCACGTCGGCCGAGCCGACCACCACGACGTCGGCGCGGCGCTCACCGAGGCGGGGCAGCACCTCACCCATCGAGCGGCCACCGGGGCCGGAGCCGACCACGGCGAGCACCGGGACCTCCGGGTCGGTCATCGCGAGCGGGCCGTGCAGCAGGTCGGCGCCGGAGAAGGCGAGCGCCGGCAGGTACGAGGTCTCCATCAGCTTCAGCGCGGCCTCCCGGGCGGTCGGGTAGGCGTACCCCCGGCCGGTGGTGACCAGTTGGCGGGCGAACCGGTAGCGCGGCGCGAGCCGCGCCGGGGTGTCGTCGGCGAGGGTGCGGGCGGCCAACTCGGGCAGCGCGTCGAGCGCCTCCCGTTCGGCAGCGGGGAGCACGCCGTCGCCGGCCCGGATGCCCTCCACGAGCATCAGCAGGGCGAGCAGCTCTGCGGTGTAGGTCTTGGTGGCGGCCACTGCCCGCTCGTGCCCGGCGGCGATGTCGACGCTCAGCTCGGCCACGTCCACCAGCGGCGAGTCTGGCGCGTTGGTCACCGCGAGGGTCAGCGCCCCGGTGGCGCGGGCGGCGCGCAACACCTCGGCCAGGTCGGGCGAGCCGCCGCTCTGGCTGACCCCGACGACGAGCGCGTCGGACAGGTCGGGCCGGGCCCCGAACAGGGTGACCGAGCTGGGCGAGGCGAGCCCGGCGGGCAGGCCGAGCCGGATCTCGGTCAGGTACGCCCCGTAGAGCGCCGCGTGGTCGGAGGTGCCCCGGGCGGTGAAGACCACGTGCCGAGGACGACGTTCGGCGATGACCGCCGCCACCCGCGCGATCTCGGCGGCGTTGGCGGTCGAGAGCAGGCGGGCGTAGCCAGCGGGCTGCTCGTCGATGTCGGCGGCCATGCCGGCCCCTGCACGTGTCACGGAAACCCCTCCCCTGCGCGGTTGCCGCGCAATTCTTGCTCAGTCTTGCACGTTTAACCGTATCTCAGTAATCGAACGAGCAGGAGTGCGCAGATGATCACCAGTTGATCTCAATATCAACTAAGCTTGGCGTGTTGTGTTGCACCCAGCCCAGCGACGAGAGGACGACGTGCCCGAGGGAACGGACGACCCCGCGCTCTCCGTGACGGAGGAACTGGCGCTGGCCCGGCTGGCACTCGACGACGGTGACCTGCACCATGCCGCCGGCCACCTCGCCGGCGCGCTGGCGCGGGCCCCCACCCTCCCGGAGGTGCACGAGACGCTGGCCCGGCTCGCCGCGGCGAGCGGCGGTGGCCTCGACCTCTTCCCGATCAACCACCACACCTTCGTGGGCGCCGTCGTCGCCCGCGCCCATCTGCTCGCCACCGCCGGACGCCCCGCCGAAGGGCTGGAGCTGCTGGCCGCGGCGACCACGTACGCACCCGGCACCGAGTGGGCCGAAGTGCCCTGGGTCACCGCGCCCGAGCTGGCCGAACGGCTGAACCCGGAGCACATCGCCCGCGTCCTCATGCAGGTCTGCGCCGCGCTGCCCGACCCGGTGCCGCGGGTCGACCGGGGCGCCCTCACGCCGTACCTCACGCTGGCCCGCAACGCGATCACCGTCCACCCCGAGCACGGCCTGCTGCTCGGTGCGGCGTCCGCGCTGGCCCGGCGTCTCGGCGAAGCCACGCTGGCCGTGCGCTGGGCCACCCGAGGGGTACGCGCACAACCCTCGAAGATGGGCGAGGTCTGGCTCGGGTACGCGTACCGCAGCGCCGGCCGGACCCGCGACGGCCTGGCCGCCCTCGGTCGGGCCGTCGAGCTGGACCCCGACGACCTGGCGATCTACGCGGACATCGCCGGCACCCTGGCCGACATCGGCCGCCTCGACGAGGCACTGGAGTGGACCGAGCGGGCGCTGGCGCGCGACCCGTCGTTCGACTGCGCGGTGCACACCGCCCACCGTCTACGACACCTGCGCGACGGTGACCTGGCCCACCTGGTCGCGCTCGCCGACTTCGTACGCGACCACCCCGACGACAGCCACGAGCACGGTGACCTGGCCCAGTGCTGTCGAGGCCGGCCGTGGCTCGGCCAACTGACCCCGGCCGGCGGCCCGCTCGTCGACGCGATGCGCCAGGCGGTGGCCGATGACGACAACGGCTCCGGCAGCGCCGTACGCCTGGCCGCCGCGGCCCCGCCGAGCGCCGTCCGGACGGCGACGTCCACCGCCCCCGGGCTGCGGATCGACGTCGTGGGCACGCCCGATCCGGACCCGCGCGAGCCCCGGCGCGCGTCCGCCCAGCGGTTGTGGCACTACGCGGAGAACGTTCCCACGCCCGCGCTGCCGCCACCCTCGGCGACAGCCGTCGAACGGATCGGTCAACTCGCCCACCCGGCGTGGCCGCACCCACCGGCGGCGTACGACGCGGCGGTGGGTCTCGCCGGCCTCGACGTGGCGGACCTGCTCGGCCTGCTGGTGCACCCGCCGGCGGCACCGGCCAACGCCGTGGGGCGGCTGCTGGCCGCCCACGACCCGTCGATCTGGGTCCGTGGCGTGCAGGTCTGGGCCTGCCTGGGGCTGCTGCACCACCGCACCGACGAGCCGTGGGAAGGCTCGACCCGGCGCCGCGTACTACTCGACCTGATCTGGGACGTCGAGGACTGGGTCACCGAGGCGGCGTTGTTCGCCCTGGTCACGGCCGCCTGGGTGGATCCCTCGGTGCGGTCGGACGTGGCGCGGGTGGTGGCGGATCGGCTCGCCGACGCGGCCGCCGTCGCGCGGGCCCGACCGGTCCCGATCGCCGTCTCGCTGGCCCACCTGGCGCTCGCCGTCCCGGAGCTGGACAAGGACACCGCGGCACTGGCCACCCAGCTACTCGGCACCCGACCCGCCAACCTTCCCCGCCCCCGCAATCCCCTCCGCCGCCTCTGGCAACGCCTAACCCGCCGCGACTGAACGCGCCGCGCCGTCCCCGAGGGGGACGACGCGGCGCGTCGGAACAGTTGCGGGTCAGGCCACCGGGGCCGCCTTGCCGAGGGCGACCTCGGCGTCCTCCTCCGGAGTGGCCTGCGGCGGCGCCTCGTTGGCGGTACGCAGCGGGATCTCCTTGATGAACCAGGCGAGCACCGGGATCACGATGGTGAACAGCACCGCCCACAGGAAGACGTGTGAGATCGCGTCGGAGAGACCGCCGAGCACCGCCTCACGCGCCTGGGCCGGCAACTGCTTGAGCTTCTCCAGGTCCATGCTGCCACCGGACTCGTCACCGAAGGCCGCGCCCGCGGCGGAGTCGGCCAGCCGGTTGGCGAAGATCGCGCCGAACAGCGAGATGCCGAACGAGCCGCCGATCGACCGGAAGAACGTCGCCGCGCCGCTCGCCGCGCCGAGATCCTTCTGCTCGACGCTGTTCTGGGCGATCAGCATCGACGTCTGCATCAGGAAGCCCATGCCGACGCCGAGCACGACCATGTACAGCGAGGACGTCAGCTTGCTGGTGTTGGTGTCGAGCATGGACAGCAGCGCCATGCCGGCGGTCATCACGACGCCACCGATGATCGGGTACGCCCGGTACTTGCCGTTCTTGGTGATCGCCCGGCCGATGACAAGCGACACGACGAGCATGCCGAACATCAGGGGCAGCAGCAGCAGACCGCTGTTGGTCGCCGACGCCCCCTGCACGGTCTGCTGGTAGAGCGGCAGGAAGTTCATCGCGCCGAACATCGCGAAGCCGAGCAGGAAGCCGATCACCGAGATCAGCGCGAAGTTGCGGTTGGCGAAGAGCGCCAACGGGAGGATCGGCTCCTGGACGCGGCGCTCCACCAGGCCGAACGCCACAAGCGCGAGCACGCCCAGCACGGCCAGGCCGAGGATCTGCGGCGACGTCCAGTCGTACTCGTTGCCGCCCCAGGTGGTGATGAGCACGATCGCGGTGATGCCGACCGAGAGCAGCCCGGCGCCGAGCCAGTCGATCCGGTGCTCGGTGCGGTATTTCGGCAGGTGCATCGTGCTGATCAGTACGAGCAGCGCGACCCCACCCAGCGGCAGGTTCACGTAGAACGCCCACCGCCAGGACAGGTGGTCGGTGATGAAGCCACCGGCCAGTGGCCCGGCGACCATGGCGATGGCCATGATGCCGGCGATCATGCCCTGGTAGCGCCCACGCTCGCGGGGCGGGACCAGGTCACCGATGATCGCCATCACGCCGACCATGAGCCCGCCCGCGCCGAGGCCCTGCACGGCACGGAAGGCGATGAGCTGGACCATGCCGTCCTGCGGGCCGCCGAGCATCGCGGAGCCGGCCATGCCGCAGAGGGCGGAGCCGACGAGGAAGGTGACCACCGAGGTGAGGAAGACCGACTTGCGGCCGTAGAGGTCACCGAGCTTGCCCCAGATCGGGGTCGAGACGGTGGTGCCCAGAACGTACGCGGTGACCACCCAGGTGAAGTGGTTGAGGCCGCCGAACTCGCCGACGATCCGCGGCAGCGCGGTGCTGACGATCATGTTGTCGAGCATCGCGAGCATCATCGCGATCATCAGCCCGAACAGCACGACCCGGATGTTGTTGGGTCGCACGCCGGTCTGGGTTGCCTGAGTCATGGGTAAGCTCCCCCTGAGAATTGCCATACTTACTTGCCGCCCGGCTAGTCACCTTACTAGCCGCACGGTAAGTTGGGTAGGAAGTACCGGTCAAGTCAATTGGAGGGCGTGGGTGAGGGAGAGCACAGGCGGGACGCGAGAGCGGATCAAGGCCGTCGCGCTCGAGCTCTTCACCGAGCAGGGGTACGAGAAGACCTCGCTGCGGGAGATCGCCGAGCGCCTCAATGTCACGAAGGCCGCGCTCTACTACCACTTCAAGAGCAAGAACGACATCGTCGCCAGCTTCGTCGAGGACCGGCTGGAGGGGATGGACGCACTGATCGCCTGGGCCGCCACCCAGCCCGCCACCCTGGACACCCGGCGCGAGCTGATCTCCCGGTACGCCGACACGATGTTCGACGGGACCCAGCCGTCGGTGATGCGCTTCTTCGAGCAGAACCAGACCGCGCTCAAGAGCCTCTCCTCCGGCCAACAGATGCGCGGTCGGATGTTGGAGCTGGCCGACGCGCTCTGCCGGGGTGACGACTCCCCCGCAGCCCAACTTCGCGCCGCGCTGTCGATCTTCGCCGTGCACACGAGCTGGTTCGCCGTCCGCGCGCCGCTCATCAGCGACGACGAACGCCGCAAGCTCGCCCTGGAGGTGGCCGACGAGCTGCTGGCCGCCATCGGCACGCAGCCCGACGAGGCCGCGCAGCCCGACCGGGGCGCGGGTCCGACCGACCTGGGCTGATCGGTCGACGGCGGGTCAGCCGCGCGTCAGGTCCAGTCGCAGGCCGAGCAGGTCCACGTCGACCGCCGGCGACCAGTCCTTCTCCGGAGCGCGGACGAACCCGAGCCGCGAGTAGAGCCGGTGCGCCGCATCGGCCATCCCGGCCCGGACGCAGATCACGACCGCCGTGCAGCCGAGCTCGGCCGCGCGCTCGACGCACGCCCTGGCCAGCGCGGCACCGACGCCCCGCCCCTGAGTCCCGGGGTCGACCGCGAGCATCCGGAACTCCGCCTCGCCCGGCCCGGACAACTCGGCGAACGGGGTGCCCGGCAGCACGAAGGTCACCGAGCCGAGCACCGCCCCGGTCACCTCGTCGACCGCGACCAGCACCTCGCCGCTGTCGGCCCGGGTCGACACGTCGGCCAACACGGTGCCGTACCCGTGCTCGTCCTTGAGCTGGCCGTCCGCCTCGTACGCGGCCACGGTCAGCCGGGCCACCACCGGGAAGTCGGCCGGCTCGGCCCGCCGGACCCGCACCCCGGTCAAGCAATCACCGCGATGAGGTCGCCGTCCTGCACGACGTCGCCCTCGTGGACCACAAGCTGCTCGAGCACACCGTCGGACTCGGCGACGACCGGGATCTCCATCTTCATCGACTCGAGGATCACCAGGGTGTCGCCCTCGGTCACCGTGTCACCTGCCGCGGCGACGACCTTCCAGACGTTCGCCACCATCTCGGCGCGGATCTCCTCGGCCATGTCCAGGCCCTCCCTTTTCGCGATGTGCCTGCCGACGTATCCAATCATGCGGCCACCGGCCCCGGGTGCGCAGCGGCCCGGTCGGAATGGCGTACCCGCCCTGGGGAAGGCGACGGGTGCCGACCGCACTACCATCAGCGGGTCGGACCCGTTGCCGGGCCGCCGGTGGGTGCACCGGCGCCGAGGTCGTGGGCAGCACGGATCCGACCCAACACGAGGAGGTCAGCATGGCGAAGAAGTCCCGGAAGAAGAAGGCTCGTAAGAAGAGCGCCGCGAACCACGGCAAGCGTCCCAACTCCTGAACGGGTCGACGGGCCGGCGGCCCGTCGCCGATCAGCTGGACCCGGCCGACGCCGGACACACCGGTGGCCCGGGTCGATGTCGACCCGGGCCACCGGTGTTGACGCTGTCGTGCCGACGCTCAGTCGGCCAGCTCGCGGGAGTCACTGGTCTCGAAGACCACCAGCTCGGTCAGCTTGACCCGCAGGCGCTCGCGCAGTTCGTCCGGCGCGGTCTCGTTGCCGCAGCAACGAGCGACCAACGCCCGCACCTCCTGCTCCAGCCCGTACTCGCGCAGGCAGGGCCCGCACTCGTCCAGGTGGTGCCGGATCAGCGAACGCCGCTCGTCGGCGCACTCCAGATCCAGGTAGAGGTAGACCTCCGCGAGCACCTCGCGGCAATCCGTCTCGTGCGGCTCCCCACAGCTCACGTCACACCTCCCGGCCGGCGGCGGCGGTCGAGCCCTTCGACGAGCGGGCCGCACTGAAGCCCCGCTCCCCGGCGTAGCGCTCAAGCAACTTGCGCAGATTACGACGCCCCCGGTGCAGACGTGACATCACAGTGCCGATCGGCGTACCCATGATGTCCGCGACCTCCTTGTACGAGAAGCCCTCGACATCGGTCAGGTAGACGGCCAGCCGGAACTCCTCCGGCAACTGCTGGAGGGCTTCCTTGACGTCGCTGTCCGGCAGTCGGTCAAGCGCCTCGGTCTCGGCCGATCGCAACCCACTGGAGGTGTGCGACTCGGCCTCGGCGAGCTGCCAGTCGGTGATCTCCTCGGTGGGCGCCTGGATCGGCTGGCGCTGCCGCTTGCGGTAGGAGTTGATGTAGGTGTTGGTCAGGATCCGGTAGAGCCAGGCCTTCAGGTTCGTGCCCTGCTCGAACTGGTGGAAGGCCGCGTACGCCTTCAGGTACGTCTCCTGGACCAGATCCTCGGCATCCGCCGGGTTGCGTGTCATCCGCAGCCCAGCAGCGTAGAGCTGATCGACGAATGGCATCGCGTCCCGTTCGAATCGGGCCCTGCGCTCGTCCGTCTTCTCGGTGGTCAACCGCACATCCCCTCGCGTCGGATGCTTTCCCGCCGAGGATACGCGCACGGACCTGCCCGCAGATTCACTTCCGGCCGGTGTGCCCGTGCTCACCGCACCCACCCCGCCCGGTCCCGCCGTCGCGGGCCACTCCGGGCCATCCAGCAGCCGCTTCAGCTGCCGGGCGTCCCGTTCGCCCCGTTCCAGGCTTCGTGTCTCGGTCGGCACCGGTCACCCCCCTCGCAGAAAACTCGTCCGGGGTTAGTAACGCGAGATGACCACCGGGGCATTCCGGCTGACCTCCCGTTCCTGGTCCCGGCCCCGACGGCGGCCGGCGCTGGGACCAGGAAGGGCCTGGGAGGACTGGTGTCGCAGGTCCGGATCGGGCCGGCGGCACCATCGGATGCAACGACCCGCGCCCGGCACCGGAAACGGTCGTCCGGGCGCGCCGGGGTCGGCCGGATCAGTCGGGTGCCCAGCCCTGGGCACGCAGCCAGGCCCGGACGGCGGCGGCGGTGCCGGCCGGGTCCCGCCGCAGGTCGTGCGTCTCCCCGGGACGGGTCACCACCTGCACTGTCGGCCCCGGCTCGGGTGTCCCGAACGGGTCCCGGTCGCCGTTGACGACAAGCGTCGGCAGGCCGGTGGCCAGTTCGGCGGCGCGCGAGCGCTCCGGCCGCCCGGGTGGGTGCAGCGGGAAGGCCAACGCGACAACACCTGCCGCACCCACCGCACGGGCCGTGCGGCAGGCCACCCGAGCGCCACTGGAGCGACCACCGACCAGGACCGTCGGCACGTCGGCGTGCCTCTCCCGCAGCACGGCGAGCACCGCCGTCCAGGCCTCGTCGAGATGACCCGCCGGTGCCGGCGCACGTCGACCGGCGACCCGGTAGGGCTGGGTCACCCGGACCACCGCCAGGCCGGCCGCGACCGACGCGTCCCGGACCGCGAGCAGGTCCGGGGCGTCGACGCTGCCGCCCGCGCCGTGCCCGAGCACGAGCAGCGCGGTGACCCGGCGGGTCGGCAGGTCGGTGTCGATCCGCGCCGAACCGCGCGGAGTGTCGATCTCGTCGCTGGGCAGCACCGACCCATTCTGCGCCGCCTGGCCGGCGGCGGGTGCCGGCCGGGTGAGCTGATCAGCTCAACGGGACCAGAGTGAGCAGGCGATCGCGCACCGGCGGGCCGGCGTCGTCAACGGCGTCCGGGTCCGGATCGACCTCGCCCCGCCAGGCGACGAGCATCGCCCGCCGCTCGCGGGGTGTGGTGGCACCCCACACGCCGTGGCAGTCACCGACGTCGAGGGCCCAGGCCAAGCAGGACCCCTGCACGTCACAACTGCGGCACAGCGCGACGGCGGCGTCCGCCGGCTCGTTCGGTGCCGGAAAGAACGTCTCCGGATCGACGCTCTGACAGGTGCCTCTGGTGCGCCACGCGTCGTCTTGTCGTCGTTCCCGCACGGCCCGCAGCAGTCGCGGATCTCGCCGCGCCGCAGCCACCTCGTGCGGGCGAGGCATACGCGCCCGTGTCATCCACCCACCTCCCCCGTGGGACCGGCAAGATCGGTAGACGTCGTTCGCCCCGTGCGAATCGACGGCCACTACCGGCGCTGTGTTCTATCGCACTTCACAACACCGGGACAAGGGTCTGCCGGGAACATGACTGAACAGCTGGGAGACGAATCGCGCGCAACAGTGGCAAATCGGCGCCCGACGATGTGCGCCGATCTCAGAACAGGGTCAAGTCCTGCGGCGTCACCGTCGGCGCCACCGACACCCGCTCGGTCAACTGCGGCCCGTCATTGCGGACGTCGCCCACCGCGGCCCCGACCGGGCGGATCTCCAGGCCGGCGAGCCACTCCGCCGACGCCGGCACGAGCAGCCGCTCCGGCGCGTCGGTCGGCGCCAGCCACGACGACCACCGCTCGGGCGGCAGCAGCACCGGCATCCGGTCGTGCACCTCGGCCAGGTCGCCGAGCGCCGCGGTGGTCAGCACGCTGAAGGTGAGCCGGGTCTCGGCATCGGACTCCCAGACCGACCAGATGCCGGCCAGTGCGAGGACCGAGCCGTCCCGGGGGGTCATGAAGTAGGGCTGCCGCCCGCCGTCGGGCCGCCGGACCCACTCGTACCAGCCGTCGGCCGGGACCAGGCAGCGCCGTCGGGAGAACGATCCGGCGTACGCCCGGCTGGTGGCCACCGTCTCCGCCCGCGCGTTGATCATGCGGGCTGCCCCGGCCGGAGACCGGGACCAGTGCGGCAGCAGACCCCAGCGACCGACACACAGGCTGCGGTGCCCCTCGGGGCTGACCCGGACCAGCGGCACCGGGTCGGTCGGCGCGACGTTGTGATCCGGTCGGAGCGGGCCGTCGGTGTCGTCGGACGACTCGAACAGCGCGCTCAGCTCACCGGAGCTCCGGGTCGTCGCGTACCTGCCGCACATGGGCCACACGCTAACGCGTCGGAGCCCCGTCGGCTGTCCCGCCAACCGGGAGCACGACCACCGCCCCCCGCCGCCGACCTGTGGACGCGGCAGAATGTAACAGTGGGGAATCTGACCGCGACCCGGCCGCCACAGCCGTGGACCGCACCGACCGCATCCGACCCGGTGTCGACGACGCTGCGTCTGCCCGGTTCGAAATCGATGACCGCACGTGCCCTGGTGCTCAGCGCGCTGGCCGCCGGGCCGTCGACGCTGGCCCGGCCGCTGCGCGCCCGGGACACCGAGTTGATGGCCGCCGGGCTGCGGGCGATGGGCGCGCACGTGTCGATCAGCGACGACGAGCGCTGGCTGGTCCGGCCGCGCCCGCTGGCCGGGCCCGCACACGTCGACGTGGGGCTGGCCGGCACCGTGATGCGGTTCGTGCCACCGGTGGCCGGTCTGGCCGACGGGCAGGTCACCTTCGACGGCGACCCCTACGTCCGCACCCGGCCGCTCGGCCCGCTCGTCGGCGCACTGCGTTCGCTGGGCGTCCGGATCGACGTCACCGGCACCGGCAGCCTGCCGCTGACCGTGCTCGGCACCGGCCGGGTCACCGGGGGCGAGGTGGTGCTCGACGCGTCCGTGTCCAGCCAGTTCGTCTCCGCGTTGTTGCTGGCCGCTCCACGCTTCGACAGGGGCGTCGTGGTCCGCCACGTCGGCCCGCCGGTGCCCTCCGCGCCACACCTGCGGATGACCGCGCGGATGCTGCGGGCCGCCGGCGCGGCGGTCGACGACAGCACCCCGGACGTCTGGGCTGTCGAGCCCGGCCCGCTCACCGGGCGCGGCTGGGACATCGAGCCGGACCTCTCCGGCGCCGTGCCGTTCTTCGCCGCCGCCCTGGTCACCGGTGGCGAGGTGACCCTTCAGGGTTGGCCGCACAGCAGCGCGCAGCCGGTCGAGCAGCTCCGCTCGCTGCTCCAGCGGATGGGCGGCGAGGTCACCCTCTCCACCAATGGGCTGACCGTGCGCGGCACCGGCGTGGTGCACGGCCTGACCGCCGACCTCTCCGACGTCAGCGAGCTGACCCCGGCGCTCACCGCGTTGGCCATGCTTGCCGACTCGCCGTCGGTGTTCACCGGCGTCGGGCACATCCGCGGCCACGAGACCGACCGGCTGACCGCGCTCGCGCGCGAGTTCACCGGGCTCGGGGCGGACGTCACCGAGGCACCGGACGGGCTGGAGATCCGGCCCCGGCCGCTGCACGGCGGGATGTTCCGCACCTACCACGACCACCGGATGGCGCACGCCGCAGCGGTGGCCGGGCTCGCCGTTCCCGGCATCGAGGTCGACGACGTGGGGTGTACCTCCAAGACCATGCCCGAGTTCCCGGCACTATGGTCAGCGATGGTGACCGGAAAGTGAGCCTCCAGACGCTCACTAAGAGCTGACGCGAGAAGAGGACAGGTCCTGGCGACCAAACGGCGGGAGTACGACGAGGACGACGTTCGGGTCCGGCCCGGAAAGTCGTCGCGCCCGCGTACGCGCACCCGGCCCCAGCACAGCGACGCGGTGGACGGCTTCGTCATCGCCGTCGACCGGGGGCGCTACCAGTGCGTGCTCGCCGGTGCCGAGCGCGGCGTGGTGGGGGCCGAGCTGCCCACGGTGAGCGCGATGCGAGCCCGCGAGTTGGGCCGCAAGTCGGTGGTGGTGGGCGACCGGGTCAGCCTGGTCGGGGACACGTCCGGGGCGGAGGGCGCTCTCGCCCGCATCGTCCGGATCGCCGAGCGCCGCTCGGTGCTGCGCCGCACCGCCGACGACGACGAGACCACCGCCGAGGGCCGACTGGAACGCGTGGTGGTGGCCAACGCCGACCAGCTGGTGATCGTCAGCGCGCTGGCCGACCCGCCGCCGCGCACCGGGTTCATCGACCGCTGCCTGGTGGCCGCGTACGACGCGGACGTCGAGCCGCTGCTCTGCCTCACCAAGGCCGACCTGGCCGGGCCGGAGGAGGTGCTCGGCTACTACACCGAGCTGGAGCTGCCGTACGTGCTCAACCGCCCCGACGGCGACCTGGGGGCCCTGCGGGCGTTGCTCAGCGGCAAGGTGTCGGTCATGGTCGGGCACTCCGGGGTGGGCAAGTCGACACTCGTCAACCGCCTCGTCCCGGACGCGCTGCGCGCGGTCGGCGTGGTCAGCGCGATCGGCCGTGGCCGGCACACCTCCACCAGCGCGGTGGCGCTGCGGCTGCCACCGGTGCCGGGCGTCGACACCGACCCCGGTTGGATCATCGACACTCCCGGAATCCGCAGTTTCGGGCTGGCGCACGTCTCGGCGGACAGCCTGTTGCACGGCTTCCCCGACCTGGTCGAGGGCACCGTCGACTGCCCGCCCAACTGTCAGCACACCGCCGACGAGGCCGCCTGCGGGCTGGACGCCTGGGTGGCCGCCGGTAAGGCCGACCCGCGCCGGTTGGCCTCGTACCGCCGGTTGCTCGCCTCGCGGGCCGGCGAGGGCGACTCGCGCGGCGAGACCGACCAGCGCGGGCCCGGCGAGGGCGACCGGCGCGGGCCCGACGAGTGACCCGGCGGGCGTCGGCTAGGTTGCCGGCATGACCGGGTACGCCGACGACCTCGCCCTCGCCCACCTGCTCGCCGACCGGGCCGATGCCATCTCCACGGCCCGGTTCCGCGCGCTCGACCTGCGGGTGGAGGCGAAGCCCGACCTGACCCCCGTCTCGGACGCGGACACCGCCGTCGAGCGGGAGATCCGCGCCGTGCTGGCCGAGCACCGGCCGACCGACGGGCTGCTCGGCGAGGAGTACGGCGCGCAGCCGGCCAGCGACCCGGACGGCCGCCGCTGGATCATCGACCCGATCGACGGCACCAAGAACTTCGTCCGTGGCGTGCCAATCTGGGCCACCCTGATCGCGCTCTACGACGGTGACCTGCCGGCGGTCGGCGTGGTGTCCGCGCCGGCGCTGGGCCGGCGCTGGTGGGCCAGCGCGGGAGCGGGCGCGTACGCCGGTACCGGCCCCGCCAGCGGCGAGCGGATCGGGGTGTCCGCGGTGCGCGACATCGCGGACGCCAGCTTCTGCTACTCGTCGCTGGAAGGGTGGGAGCGCGCCGGTCGGCTCGACGCGATGCTCGACCTGATGCGGGCCACCTGGCGCAGCCGGGCGTACGGCGACTTCTACGGCTACATGCTGCTGGCCGAGGGCGCACTGGAGGTGATGGTCGAGCCGGAGCTGTCGTTGTGGGACGTGGCGGCGTTGGTGCCGATCATCACCGAGGCGGGTGGCACTGTCACGGATCTGTCCGGTCGACCGGCCCCGGCCGGCGCGCCGGGCACCGAGAGCAGCGTGGTGGCCACCAACGGTGTGCTGCACGCCGACATCCTCGCCCGGCTCGATCGTCCAGCCGAGCGCTGACCGTCGCCAACCTCTATCCTCGCCAGGTGGTCTCCTCCGGCTGGTGCTTCCTCGCGGCGATGATCGTCGCGTACGGCTTCGCCAACCTGCTCCAGTCGGTGGCCGCGGCCCGCACCACCGTCCACCACACCTTCGACCCGGGCCTGCTGCTGCGTCTCGCCGGGCACCGGACGTACCTGGTCGGCCTGGGCTGCCAGATCGGCGGGTTCGTGCTCGCCTTCCTGGCTCGACGCGACCTGCCGCTGTTCCTGGTCCAGGCGAGCGTCGCGGCCGGGCTCGGGGTGACCGCCATTCTCGGCGTGCTGGTGCTGAAGTGGCGGCTGCCGATGGCGGAGGTGGTGCTGCTGGCCCTGCTCTTCGCCGGGATCACCGCCCTGGTGCTGGCCGCCCGCCCGGCACCGTCGAAGCAGCTCGGCACCGCTGGCTCGATCGCCCTGTTGGTGGCGCTCGGTGTCATCGCGGTGCTCGGGGTCTTCGCCGTCCGGCTGCACGGGGCACCCGGATCGGTGGCCCTCGGCTCGCTTGCCGGGTTGGCGTTCAGCTCCGCGGCGGTCGCCGCCCGGCCCCTGGCGTCCGCGTCGTCCGCCGAGGCGTTCCTCTCGCACCCGCTGTTCTACCTGCTGATCGCCCACTCGATCGTCGGTCAGCTCCTGCTCGGGCTGGCCATGCAGCGTGGTTCGACGACCGCCGCGGTCGCCGCGATGGACGCCGCCGGCGCGGTGCCAGCAGCGATCGTCGGGCTGCTCCTGCTCAACGACAAGATCTGGCCGGGGCGGGAGTGGCTGGCCGCGGCCGGTTTCCTGGTCACCCTGGCCGCGGTGATCGGGCTGACCCGCTACGCCGAGCCGCAGCAGCAACGCGCGATGGCGCACCACCGCGACCAGGCCACTGCCGTCGTCGGGCGGTCCGGCCGAGACACCGGGCCGCCCGACCGGCCCGCTCAGGCCTCGACCGGTTTGCGGCGACTCACCACCCGCTCGTAGAGGCGCTCCAACGCGCCGGCGGTGCGCTCCCACGTGTAGCTGCTGCGCACCCGGTCCACCGCGGCGTGCCCGTACGCGAACCGGCCGGCGTTGTCGGCGAGCAGCCGGCGCAGCGAGACTCCGAGCGCCCGTACGTCGCCGGGGGGCACCAGGCGGCCGGTGACCTCGTCGACGACGGCGTCCGCCAGACCGCCCATCGCGTAGCCGATCACCGGCACACCGCAGGCCATCGCCTCCAGCGAGACCCGGCCGGCGGAGGAGTAGTGCGGCGTGCAGGCGACCACGTCCGCCGAGCGGTACCAGGTGGCCATCTGGTCGTGCGGCACCGCGCCGACGAGTCGTACCTGGTCGACGACGCCGACCTGCTCGGCCAGCTCGCGCAGCCGCCGTGCCTCGGCGTGGTTGGCCAGTTGGTCGGCCGGCGGCCCGCCGGCGATCACCAGCTCGGCGTCACCGACCAGTCGCATGGCCCGGATCAGGTCCTCCTGGCCGTGCCCGGCGGCGAGCGAGCCGACCGACAGGATCCGGGCCCGCTGTTCGCGCGGTGCCGCCTCGCCGTCGGGTTGGAACTGCTCGATGTCCACCCCGGCCGGCACCAACGCGACCGAGCTGCGTTGCAGACCCATCCGGGTCAGCTCGTCGACCTCGTCGTTGGACTGGGCGACGGCGATGTCGACAGCCCGGGTCAGCGCGCGTTCCAGCGTGATCCGCTCCCCCGGCCCGTCGTAGTGGCCGCCCAGGTGGCGTAGCTGCTCGACGCCGAGCGAGTGGAACGTCTGCACCACCGGGATGTCGGTCTCCCGAACGGCGTGCGCGGCGGCCAGGCCACCGACCCAGTAGTGCCCGTGCACCACCTCGGGCCGCCAGACGCCGGACCACTCGTCGGCCAGCCAGCGGCCGAACTCGGTCACGTGCGGGATGAGCTCGGCGGTGGGTAGCGGGGTGGGCGGGCCGGCCGGCACCTGGTGCACCTGATAGCCGTCGATGTCGGCGACCGCCGGCAGCCCCGGGGCATCCCGGCGCTCGTAGAGCCGGACGTCATGGCCCCGCTCGGCCAACTCGGCGGCGACCCGTGCGATGTGCTGGCGGGTGCCGACCGGTGGGCCGTCGGCGTGGCGGTACGAGCTGGCGTGCGCGCAGACGAGGCCGACGCGCATGGGTCACCTCCCTGCGATCTTTCCTCGGCGGTGGTCCTCCCGTTTCAGAGCGTCCCATTAACCTCGGGGGCCGGAGTCGAAACCTGGCAGATCGGGAACAGTCCCCGCGAGTGCCACCGACGCTTGCGCCACGACAACCACAATGGCCACGCCGGTGGACGGGTTGCGAAGATCGACAATGGGTACGTTGCATGACCAGGCCCGGGCGGGGGTACCGCTCAGGAATGCCGCTGACCCGCAGCCTCGACGATTCGACCGTGGTGATCACTGGCGCGTCCAGCGGGATCGGCACGGCGACCGCGTACGCGTTGGCCCGCCGTGGTGCGGCAGTCGTGCTGGCCGCCCGCAGCGAGGCGGCCCTCCGACAGGTCGCGCTGCGCTGCGTCGAGTTGGGCGGTCAGGCGCTTGTCGTGCCGACCGACGTGACCGACCTGGAGTCGGTGCGACGGCTGGCCGACCGGGCGGCGGCCGAGTTCGGCCGGATCGACGCCTGGGTGAACAACGCGGCGGTGAGCGCGGTGGGTCTGTTCGACGAGATCCCGGTCGCCGAGTTCCGCCGGGTGCTGGAGGTCAACCTGCTCGGCGCGGTGCACGGCATCAAGGCCGCACTGCCGCACCTGAGCGCGGCCGGCGGCGGTGTGCTCGTCAACAACGCCTCGGTGCTGGCCGAGGTGGCAATGCCGTACCAGTCGGCGTACAACGCCACCAAGCACGGCATCCGCGGGCTGGCCGACACGGTTCGACAGGAGCTGCGGGTCACCGGTCGCGGTCAGATCTCCGTCTGCACGGTGCTGCCGGCCACCATCGACACCCCGTTCTTCCGGCACGCGGCCAACCACACCGGCCGCGAACTGGTGCCACCACCCCCGATCTATCCGCCCGAGGTGGTCGCCGAGACCATCGTGCGGCTGCTGCGCCGGCCCCGCCGTGAGGCGTACGCCGGCGGGGCGGCCCGCCTGCTCGGCCTCCAGTGGCGGCTGGCGCCCGCGCTGGTGGAGCGCACCCTCGGCTGGTACGCGCAGCGCACCCAGTTCGGCCCGGGGGCCCGGGCGGACAGCAGCGGCAACGTCTTCCACGCCGACGCACAGGCGCAGCGGGACGGCGGCTGGCACGGTCGGCGGCGCCAGTTGGTGCGGATGACCGCCGCGTTCGGCCTGGCCGCCGCCGGCACCGCGGTCGGCACGATGGCGGCGATCAACCGCCGTTCCCGGTTGGACCGCTGATGACCGGCATCGACCGCCCGAATGCGCGAACCGTCACCGACGCGCACACTGGGACGATCATGTCGAGCTGTCTGGTGGACATCGACGACTCGTCGGCGGTGGTCCGGCTGACGGGCACGCTCGACGTCGCCGGCACCGAGGCGGTACGCGGCGCGCTGCTCGCCCGTCTCTGGGACCGTCCGGGCCAGGTGGTGGTCGACGTGACCGGACTGCGGGTCGTGGAGCCGCGGGCCTGGGATGTCTTCGCCGAGGTTCGGCGGGAGGTCGCCGACTGGCCGGCCGCGAATCTGCTGCTCTGCGACCCGAGCGTCGACCGGCCCGAGCAGGCGACCAGCGCGTTGGCCGGTGTGTCGGCCTGGTCGACCACGACGGCCGGCGTGCCGGCCTGGCCCACGCTGGACGGCGCGCTGGCCGCGGTCGCGGCGGTGCCGCCGGCGGGGCTGCTCAGCACCGACCTGGCCGCGACAGTGGTGGCCGCCCGGGAGGCCCGCGAGCTGGTCACCACCGGTTGCCGTACCTGGGGCATGCCGACACTCGTCGACCCGGCGGGCATCGCGATCACCGAGATGGTCAACAACGTGGTGGCGCACGCCCGGACCCCGATGACCGTGCGGCTGGCCGCGCGGGACGGCGCCCTGCACCTGGCGGTCCGCGACTACTCCTCGCGTCGGCCGACGTTCGTCGGATTGTCACCGCCGACGAGGGTGGGCGGCCGGGGCCTGCTGCTGATCGACACGGTGGCCCGTCGCTGGGGCAGCAGCGCCCTGCCGGACGGCAAGGTCGTCTGGTGCGTCCTGCACCCGGACGACGAGGCCGCCGCTCTCGGCTGACGGGGCGTTTCGCCGTCGGTGCCGGTTTCGAGCCGGCGGTGCCCCGGTTACGGCGGGAGGGCAGCGGGTAGTGATCAGACATGCGCGACAACGAGTACCCGACCCCCGTGTCCGACACCGAGGCGCAAGGTCTGCCCGACACCGCCGATGACGACTCGACCGCCAACGACGACGTCCTCACCGGGCGCGAGGCGGACGGCCCGGACCCGGCCCAGCTCCCCGGCGACCGGACGCCGGTGGCGGTGGACCGGTTCGGGACGACCGCCGAGGAGCAGCTCGACGGTGAGTCGTTGGACTACAAGCTCGACCGCGAGGTCTACGAGCGTCCGGCGGACGACCCGCTGGCCGGAACGATCGACCCGAAGATCGCCTTCGAGGCGGACAATCTGGAAGCCGCGGCGGAGGCCCAGCTGGACGCCGACGTGATGGACCCGGGGCCCACCTCGGACCCGAACTCGCCGGTCTCCCTCTACGACCACGGTCAGCTCGGCACGGTTGCCGACGCCACGGTGGGGCGGCTGGTGGAGCCGGACGAGGGGTCGCACACCGACCAGGAGACCGACTCGGTGGCGTACGACGCCGGTTCCGCCGGCGGCGGGGCGACCGCCGAGGAGTTGGCCATCCACGAGACGGAGCCGCCCCGCTCGGTCTGACTTCTCAGTCGTCCAGGCCGCGCTCGATGGCATAGCGGGTCAGCTCGACCCGATTGTGCAGTTGCAGCTTGCCCAGGGTGTTCTGCACGTGGTTCTGCACTGTGCGGTGCGACAGCCCGAGCCGCTGAGCGATCTGCTTGTACGACATCCCCTTCGCCACCAACCGCAGCACCTCGGTCTCCCGGTCGGTGAGCCGGGGCGTCGCGGGCTCCGCGCCGCCGGCCGGGTCGGTGTCCCGCCCCGGCCCGGCGGCCAGCCGCCGGTACTCGCCGAGGACCAGCCCGGCGAGGCCGGGGGTGAAGACCGCGTTGCCGGCCGCGGTGCGGCGGACCGCGTCGAGGAACTCCGCTGGCGCTGTCGACTTCACCAGGTAACCGGTGGCACCGGCCTTGACCGCGTCCAACACGCTCTGCTGTTCGCCACTGGCGCTGAGCATCAACACCCGCACGTCGGGCAGTGCCGCGCGCAGTCCCAGGATCACCTCGACGCCGGAGATGTCCGGCAGTTGCAGGTCCAGGACGACGACGTCGGGCCGGGCGGCGGCGGCCACCCGGATGGCCTGTCGCCCCTCGCCGCTTGTCGCCACCACCAGGAATCCGGCCTCGGTCAGGTCGCGGGCGACCCCCTCGCGCCACATCGGGTGGTCGTCGACGACCATGACCCGGGGCTGGTTCACCGCACTGCCCTCGGCACTGTCAGCTCGATCTCGGTGCCGGCGTCGGGGGCGGACACGATCCGAACGGTCCCGCCCAGGTCGGACACCCGCCCCCGGATGGACTGGGTCACGCCGAGCCGGCCCTGAGCGGCGGCCTCGGCCAGCCGGCCGTCCGGGATGCCCGGACCCTCGTCACGGATCGACACCGTCACCGTCGCCCCCTCGTCCTCGATCAGCACCCAGGCCCGCCCACCGGCGTGTCGGCCCACGTTGTCCAGTGCCGCGCCGGTCGCGGCGGCCAACTCTCCGGCCACCCGGCGCGGCAGCGGGACCGGCGTGGCCGGGGCGGAGAGCGCCACCGCCGACGACGCGTACCGGCTGAGCAGGGTCCGCAGGTCCACCGCCTCGGGGCCGGCCGGGAGGCTGACGGCGGCCGGGCCGCCACCGGCGATCAGCGCCCGCAACGCGGCCTCCTGCTCGCCGGCCAGCCGGGCCAGCTCGCCAGCCTCGCCGGGCAGGTCGGCGCCGCGCCGCTGCACCAGCGCCAGCACCTGGAGCACCGAGTCGTGGATGTCCCGGGCCAGCCGCTCCCGCTCCCGGGTGGCGGCCTCCAACTCCACCGCACGTTGCAGTCGTTCCTCGGCGCCCGCCGCGAGCCGGGCCACGTGCCCGACCACCACTCCGGCTAGCAGCATGAGGATCACCCCGGTGAACGACGACTGGCCGATCCGCTCCCGGGTGGCCAGGTCCGCGCCGGCGACGAGCAGCGCCGCGACAGTGCCCCGCCGTCGGCCGCCGGAGACGGCCCAGGCCAGCACCGGGCCGGCCATCCAGGCGACCCCCATTGTGGGTACGCCGTGGGTGAGCGCCGTCCGCCCGACCACCCACGGAGTGGCCAGCACGACGGCCAACACCACCCCGAGATCGGCAAGCAGCAGCGGCCAGCGCCGCCAGGCCGGCCGCGCGTACCCGACCGATGTCGCCCCGGTCCAGATGATCATCACAAGGACCAGGCCGGCGACGGCGTACGGGTGGGCGTACCGGTCGGCGTCGCGTACCGCGAGCACGCAGACGTACGCCAGGGACGCCATCCGGAACACCGCTAGCGCACGCCACAGCGGCACCTCGAACCCACCCGACGGCGACGGCATGGCGGTCACGATGCCACACGCGGCAAGGGGCGCGGCGAGCAGCGAGTGCGGTTCGGGAAACCCTGACGTACGGTGGAAAAGCCGCGAAAGACTCCGAGATCCGCCGCCGGGACGGGGCCATGACGAATGCAGATCCGCACGCACCGCGTACGGTTGTGCCCATCGAACCTGCCCTCCTGATCGCCGACGCCTTCGACCAGGCCCAGGTGACCGAGATTCGACACTCGGTCACCTCCTGTGCGCATGCCTCCGGGCTCACCGGCCAACGGCTCGACGATTTCGTGCTCGCGATCAACGAGTTGATCACCAACGCGGTGCGGCACGGCGGCGGGCGGGGGTGGTTGCGACTCTGGCACGAGTCGGACCTGCTGGTGTGCGAGGTCGCCGACCACGGGCGCGGGATCAGCCCGCAGCGGCTGGGCGACCGCAGTCGACCCACCCCGGACACCGCCGGCGGTTGGGGCCTGTGGCTGGCCCGCGAGCTGACCGACGCGATGGAGGTCGTCACCAGCACCGCCGGCACCACAGTCCGCGTCAGCACAAGCCTCATCCAGCACAACCACACCCCGCACTGACCTCCACCCCACCCTCCCCGCCCGCGCCCCCGCTCCGCCGCACGGAGTCGTGGTGGGCGACAGCTCCGCATCCGAGCGGGAGGGCCTGCCGCCGGAGGGCCTGAAGTCAAAGGGCGTTCGCTACTTTCAGCGTGATGCCGGTGAGTCATCATGATGCCGCACAGGCATCACGCTCAAACAGCCCGTGACGCCCGGCGCCACCATGATCGACGCAGGTCAGGCGAACAGCGCGGAGACGGATTCTCCGTTGTGGATTCGGCGCATCGCCTCGGCCAGGGCGGGAGCCACCGACAGGACCTGTAGCGCGGGGACCCGCTTCGCGGCCGGGATGGGCACCGTGTTGGTGCAGACGATCTCCAGGACGCCGTCCTGCTCGCTGAGCCGCCGCAACGCGTCGCCGGAGAAGAGCCCGTGCGTGCAGGCGAGCCGGATCGAGCGGACCTTCAGGCCGCGTAGGTGCTCCATCAACTCGACAACGGTGCTGCCCTTGGCGATCTCGTCGTCCAGCACGATGACGTCCCGGTCGGTCACCTCGCCGATCACCGCACTGATCTTGACCAGGTCGTCGCTGAACCGCTGCTTCGCACCGGCCGCGACCGGCGTGCCGAGCAGCCGGGCGAAGGCCGCCGCCTCCTTGGCGTTACCCAGGTCGGGTGAGACCACAACGGTGTCGCTCAGGTCGTAGCGCTGGAAGTGGGTGGCCAGCTCACGCAACGCGTGCAGATGATCCACCGGAACGCTGAAGAAGCCGTGCACCTGCGGCGAGTGCAGCGTCATCGCCAGCACCCGATCCGCCCCGGCCGACGTGAGCAGATCGGCGACGAGCCGGGCGCCGATCGAGATCCGCGGCGCGTCCTTCTTGTCGGACCGGGCGTACGCGTAGTGCGGCAACACCACGGTGATCCGGCCGGCGGACGCGCCCCGGGCGGCATCGATCATCAACAGCAACTCGACCAGGTTCTCCTGGACGGGCGGCACCAGCGGCTGGATCAGGAAGACGTCGCGCTCCCGGCAGTTGGCCTGCAACTGCACTTCGAGACAGTCGTTCGCGAATCGGGAAACCCGCACCGGGTGCAGCGGCACCCCGAGGTGGGCACAGATCTCGGCAGCCAGGTCGGGATGGGCGGTTCCACTGAAAACGGCGATGTCACGCACGTTCGCACATGGTAGGCGAAGCGCAGGCCACCGTGACGCCTGTCGCACCGCGCTGCCGGTTTGGGTACGGTGCTGCGGTGACCCCCCAGTACGTCGCCGCCATCGACCAGGGCACCACCTCCTCGCGGTGCATCGTCTTCGACCGGGCCGGGGAGATCGTCGCCGTGGCCCAGCGCGAACACCGGCAGATCTTCCCCCGCCCCGGCTGGGTGGAGCACGACGCCGAGGAGATCTGGGACAACGTCCAGCAGGTGGTCGCCGAGGCGTTGCGGGCCGCCGGCACCGACGCGGCCGGGCTGGCCGCCGTCGGCATCACCAACCAGCGGGAGACCACTGTCGTCTGGGACCGGGCCACCGGCCGCCCGGTGGCCAACGCCATCGTCTGGCAGGACACCCGCACCGGGCCGCTGCTTCGCGAGCTGGCCTCGACGTACGGCGAGGAGCGGTTCCGGGCCCGCACCGGCCTGCCGCTGGCCACCTACTTCGCCGGGCCGAAGCTGCGCTGGCTGCTCGACGAGGTCGACGGCCTGCGCGAGCGTGCGGAGCGCGGCGAGGTGCTCTTCGGCACCATGGACAGCTGGCTGGTCTGGAAGCTGACCGGCGCGCACGTCACCGACGTGACGAACGCCAGCCGCACCATGCTGATGGACCTCACCACCCTGGACTGGGCACCGGACCTGCTGGACGCGATGGGTGTCCCGGCGGCGATGCTGCCGGAGATCCGCTCGTCCGCGGAGGTGTACGGCCACGCCACCGGTGTGCTCGCCGGGGTGCCGGTGGCCAGCGCGCTCGGCGACCAGCAGGCCGCCCTGTTCGGGCAGACCTGTTTCCAGCCGGGTGAGGCCAAGTGCACCTACGGCACCGGCAGCTTCCTGCTGCTCAACACCGGGGCCAGCCCGGTCCCGTCCACGCACGGCCTGCTCACCACCGTCGCCTACCAGATCAAGGACCATCCTCCGGCGTACGCGCTGGAGGGCGCGATCGCGGTCACCGGCTCGCTGGTGCAGTGGCTGCGGGACAACCTCGGGCTGATTTCGACCGCCGCCGAGGTGGAGGAGCTGGCGCGCACCGTTGACGACAACGGCGGCTGTTACATGGTGCCGGCGTTCTCCGGGCTGTTCGCCCCGCACTGGCGCAGCGACGCGCGTGGTGTGATCGCCGGCCTGACCGGCTACGTCACCAAGGGGCACCTGGCGCGGGCGGTGCTGGAGGCGTCGGCGTGGCAGACCCGCGAGGTGGTCGACGCGATGGACGCCGACTCCGACGTGGCGCTGCGCCGACTTCGGGTGGACGGTGGGATGACCGCCAACGGGCTGCTCATGCAGTTCCTCGCGGACGTGCTCGACGTGCCGGTGATCCGGTCGCGGATCACCGAGACCACCTGCCTGGGCGCCGCGTACGCGGCCGGTCTGGCGGTCGGCTTCTGGCCGGATCTGGCCACCCTGCGGGCGCAGTGGCGCTCCGACGCGCAGTGGGAACCGGCGATGGCGCCGGAGCTGCGCGAGAAGGAGCTGGGCCAGTGGCGCAAGGCCGTGCGCCGCACACTGGACTGGGTGGAGTGATGGCCGGCCCGGCGGTCACTCCCAGCGGTTGCCGGTGAGCTTCTCGTACACCTCGACGTAGCGGGCGCGGGTCGCCTCGACCACCTCGTCCGGCACGTCCGGTGCCGGGGCCTGCTTGTTCCAGCCGCCGCCGGTAGCCCAGTCCCGCACGTACTGCTTGTCGTAGGAGAACTGCACGCGGCCCGGCTGATACGACTCGGCCGGCCAGAACCGCGACGAGTCGGAGGTGAGCAGCTCGTCGGCGAGGACCAGGGTGCCGTCCGACGCCCAACCCAACTCGATCTTGGTGTCGGCGATCAGGATGCCCCGGTCGGCGGCCACCTCGGCCCCGCGCCGGTAGACGTCGATGGTGATCTGCCGCAGTCGCTCGGCGGTGGCCTGGCCCACCTTGTCCACCACCTGGTCGTACGTGATGGGTTCGTCGTGTTCGCCCATCGGCGCCTTGCTGGACGGCGTGAAGATCGGCTCGGGCAGGATCGACGCCTCGCCGAGCCCTCGGGGCAGTGCCACGCCGGAGACGGCGCCGGTCTTCTCGTACTCCCGCAGGCCGCCGCCGGTGAGGTAACCGCGAGCGACGCACTCGACCGGGAGCATGTCCAGCCGCTGGCAGCGGATCGCCCGGCCGGCGAACTCGGCGGGCACGTCGGTGGCCGAGATGACGTGGTTCGGCACCAGGTCGGCGAGCTGCTCGAACCACCACAGCGAGAGTGCGGTGAGCAGGCGACCCTTGTCCGGGATCGGCGTCGGCAGCGCCACGTCGTAGATCGAGATGCGGTCCGAGGCGACCAGGATCAGGTCGTCGCCGTCGGCGTAGACGTCCCGAACCTTGCCCGAGTGCAGAAGTTCCACGCGCCCTAGTACACCACGCGACATCGGGGGGCCTGATTCGACCACCCGCGCCGGGGGTGACCGGACCGACGTTGACACCTTCGTGCGCTCCCTGCGTGAATGGTCCGACCGCCGCCCCCGCAGGTCCAGGAGACCCTTGTGCCCGTTGTTCCACAGCCGATCGACCGCCTCGGCGCGGACCCGGGCCGGCGCCGACTGCTCACCGCGCTGCTCGGCGCACCGCTGCTCACGTCCGGTGGGCTGGCCGGTTGCAGCGACGGGGCCGACACGTCGACCCAGGACGGGCCGGTCGAGCTGTCGGTCTTCTGGTGGGGCGGGACCAGACGGGCCGAGCTCACCGAGAAGGTGCTGCGGCTCTACTCGGATCGCAACCCCCGGGTCACCTTCCGGGTCACCTGGCAGGGTGCCGACGGCTACTACGAGCGGCTGGCCACCCAGGCGGCCGGCGGGAACGTACCGGACCTGATCCAGATCGACGACGCGGTGTTGACCGAGTACGCCCAACGCCAGATCATCCTCGACCTCACCGACCGGGTCGCCGACCACCACCTCGATCTGCGGGGCCTGCCGGAGGGCCTGATCCGCTGCGGCACCGTGGAGGGGCGGACGATGGCGGTGGCCGGCGGGCAGACCCACGCCGCAGTGGTCTTCAACAGGGACCTGCTGCGGGACCTGAAGGTGCCGGAGCCCCGGGCCGGCATGACCTGGGCCGACTACATCGCCTGGGCGGAGCAGGTCACCGAGACCAGCGACGGTCAGGTGGCCGGCACCGCGGACGCGTCAGGTGACCACCGGGCGCTCTGGCTGTGGCTGCGGTCGCAGGGTGGCGAGTTCTACCGGGGCAACCAGCTCGGTTTCGGCGCGGACGAGCTGATCGCGTGGTTCGAGCTGTGGCAGCGGGCTCGCACCGCGCGGGCCACACCGGGCGCCGCGCTCGTCGAGCAGACCGACAGCAGGGAGCTGAACCGGCAACTGGTGGTGACCGGGATGACCGCCGCGTCGTTCGCCTGGTCCCATCAACTACCGGAGTTGCAGCGGCTCACCAAGGCCGAGCTGGGCGTGGTCGGCCTTCCCGGGTCGCCGGGTGCGCAGTGGGCGCGCGCGTCGATGTACTGGGCCGCGTTCCGTGGCACCCGCCACCCGGACACCGTCACCGACGTGATCAACTTCTTGACCACGAACGGCGAGGCCGGCACCGTCCTCGGCCACGAACGCGGCCTGAACCCCAGCCTCGCCGTCCGCCGCTACGCCGAGGGCAGCATCACCGACCCGGCCCAGCAGCGCGCCGCCGCGTTCGGCGCCAGCCTCGCCGACCAGCTCGGACCGGCGCCGGCACCACCGTCGAAGGGGCACGCCAGGGTGCGTACCCTGCTGGTCGCCGCCGCGGAGAGCATCCGCGCCAAGCGGGCCGGCACCCGGGCGGCCACCGCACGTTTCCTCTCCCAGGCCAACGCCGCACTGGCGTGACCACCGGCGGCCGGTCGACGGCCCGCCGCCGTCGACCGACCGTTGGGGGCGGCCCGCTGGGTCAGCGCGGCGGACCGTTGCGACGATTGCGGGTCAGACGCAGCACCAGGAACACGATGACCCCGACCACCACCAGGCAGCAGAGCAGGCTGAGGATGCCAAAGCCGCCGCCGCCACGGGACCGCCGCCGCGCGGCCTCCACCACCACCTCGCCGGTGCCCGTGGACGCCCACGCCGCGACGGGCACGAAGACCGCCAGTACGGCCGCACCGAGGACCGTGCTCAGCCGGCCCCACCACTTACCGAAAGAAGACATGTGC
Organism: Micromonospora sp. NPDC049230; assembly: GCF_040647875.1. NCBI lineage: Bacteria > Bacillati > Actinomycetota > Actinomycetes > Micromonosporales > Micromonosporaceae > Micromonospora > Micromonospora sp. NPDC049230. Next base: position 31,111 of record NZ_JBEZCZ010000006.1, on the reverse strand, counting down.
CCATCCTCGCCGAAGGACGCAACCGGGGCACGTCGGTCCACGCGGAACCAGGGGACCGAGATCGTCCGAAGCACCCCGGACCGCTCGCAACGTGCCCGCAACCTGCCGGCAAAGGTGACGATCTTTACATGAATCTCCGGGGGTGATCGGATTCGCACATGATCAACCCTGGAGGCGATGTGCGGCTCTCTCTCACCCGAAGATCTGCGGCAACAGCGGTCGGCGTCACCCTCGTCGCCGCTCTTCTGACCCCGACGACGGCCCACGGCGCCCCACCGTCCCCACCCCCTCCGACGCCACCCGCCGCGACCGGCCACACGCCGCCCGCACCCGTCACCGTCACGCTGATCACCGGCGACCGGGTGACGGTGACCCCGGGCGTCGACGGCGCGGCCCCCGCGGTGGACGTCACCCGCGCCCCGGGCGCCACCGGCTCGGTACGCGTCGCCACCGAGGGCGGCGACACCTACGTGTATCCCGACGAGGCCCTGCCCTACCTGGCGACCGGCCGACTCGACAAGCAACTGTTCGACGTCACCCGGTTGATCGCGCAGGGCTACGACGACGCGCGGACCAGCGAACTCCCCCTGATCGTCACCCGCACGACGGGCTCGGCGACGCTGCGGACCGGCACCACGCTGCCGGGCGCGCGGACCACACGGGAGCTGCCGTCCGTCCGGGGCGAGGCGATCGGCGCCCACCGGTCCACGGCCGCCGACTTCTGGTCGGCCCTCACCAGCGGACCGGCACCGACCAGCCGCGGTGCCGCCCCGTCCACGCCGGCCTTCACCGCCGGTGTCGACAAGGTGTGGCTCGACGGCAGGGCGAACGCGTCTCTCGCCGACACCACCGCGCAGGTCGGCGCACCCGCGGCCTGGGCGGCGGGCGGCACCGGACGCGGTGTCCGGGTCGCCGTCCTGGACAGCGGCGTGGACACGACCCACCCGGATCTCGTGAACCGGGTCGTGGCGTCCCGCAGCTTCGTCTCCGGCCAGGACGTCGTCGACCGCAACGGGCACGGCACCCACACCGCCTCCACCGTCGCCGGCACGGGCGCCGCCTCCGGCGGCAAGGAACGCGGCGTCGCTCCCGACGCCGACCTGGTGGTGGGCAAGGTCCTCGACCAGAACGGCAGCGGGTCCATCTCCGGGATCATCGCGGGCATGGAGTGGGCGACGCGCACCGAGCGCGCCAAGGTGGTCAACATGAGCCTCGGTGTGAGCGCGTGGCACACCCAGGACGATCCACTGAGCCAGTCCGTGAACCAGCTGACCGCCGAGACCGGCGCGCTCTTCGTCGTCGCCGCCGGCAACAGCGGCCCCGACCCGTACACCCTCGGGGCACCGGCCACCGCGGACGCCGCACTCACCGTCGGCGCGGTGGACGGCTCCGACCACCTGGCCGACTTCTCCAGTGCCGGGCCGCGCATGATCGACGAGGCGCTGAAGCCCGACCTGACGGCTCCCGGGGTGGACGTGTTGGCGGCGCGCTCGCAGCAGATCCCCTGGGGCGAGGGCTACTACCAGACCGACAGCGGCACCTCCATGGCCGCGCCGCACGTCGCCGGGGCGGCGGCCCTGCTGGTCCAGAAACACCCGACGTGGAGTGGGCAGCAGATCAAGGACGCGCTGATGAGCACAAGCGTGCGGACGCCCGACTACAACGCCTACCGGGCGGGCAGTGGCCGGCTGAACGTGGCCGCCGCCTACCACCAGGACCAGGTCATCGCGACCGGCTCGGTGGACGCCGGCCTGGTGAGGTCGTCCTCCGGGGCGCGACAGCGGCCGATCACGCGGAAGATCACCTACACCAACACCACTGCCGACCCGATCCCGTTGGCGCTCTCCGTCGACGGTGGCACCTCCCCCGCGCAGACGTTCACCGCGGCCACCGACCACCTCACCGTGCCGGCGAACGGAACCTCGACCGTCGACGTCGTGGTGAACCCCGGGGGCCTCCCGCCCGGCCGGTACTCCGCGCAGGTCACGGCCCGCTCCGCGACCGGCGCGGTACACACGGCAGTGGGGGTCGCCGTCGAGGCGAAGAAGTACGACCTCACCATCCACCTGAAGGACCGCGCCGGCCGACCCATGAGCGGCGAGGTCGAGATCGTCAGCGCCGACGAGGGCTCCACCTTCGTGTGGGTGCCGGACGGCAGGCTGACCAGCCGCTGGGCCCCCGGCTCCTACACTGTCGTCACCGCCGCCGACGTACAGGGCCGCAACGGCCCCCGCTCCCTCGGGCTGGCGATGCTGACGGTTCCCGAGGTCGACCTGTCGACCGACCGGGTCGTGGAGCTCGACGCCTCGCGGGCACGTCAGGTGAAGGTGGCCACCGCCCAGCCGACCGCTGTCACCAACACCAGGATCGACGTCTACCGCTCCTTCACCTCGCCGGAGCCGACGCCCACCGACTGGGCCGCGCTGCGCGAGACCTTCTGGCCCGGTGCGACCTACGACAGCCTGTGGGCGCTGCCGAGCAAACAGCGGGTGACGAGTGGCAGCTTCGTCCTCACCACCAGGATCCGCGCCGTGCAGACACCGTTGGAGATCAGCTACGGCGGCCGACGCATCAGCGATCCCCTCGTGCAGCCCGGTGCACGGCCGCTGGCCGACGGCGCCGCCCGCCTCGACGCCGTCTTCGCGGGCAACGGGGCGACGAGCGACTACGCCGGCCGGTCCGTCCGTGGCAGGGCCGTTGTCGTACGCGCCAACGACTCGGTGCCCCCCACGGACCAGGCGGAGTCGGCACACGCTGCCGGCGCGGCGATGCTTGTCGTGGTCAACGACCGCGAAGGTCGCCGGAGCGACTGGTACGGCAAGCCCGACGCCGTGACGACCGGGCCGATCGCTGTCGCCTCGGTGAGCATGGACGAGGGCGAGGCGTTGATCCAGAGGATCGCCGCCGCCGGGCGCACCACGGTACGGCTTGCCGTGGTGGCCCACCCCGCACCGACATACCTGTACGACCTGGTGGACTACCACAATGGCGGAGTGCCCAGGGACCCCTCCGCCCGGACCGGTCCCCGCGACCTGGCCCGGATCGACCTGACGTTCGCCCCGCCGCCGGGGAAGCGGTCCAGCGAGACGCGGACGGACTTCCCGCCCTACGAGTACGCGGCGGCCCGCTCGTTCCCGTTCGAGCCTGTCGCACCGGGGCTGCGGACCGACTGGGTCTCCGCCGGCAACGGCGTCAGGTGGATGCAGTACGCGGACGTCGCCGACTGGGCGCGGTCGAACACGGAGGCGATCGCCTACCGGCCGGGCAGCGTCCAGCAGGACCGCTGGTTCGGGCCCATCACCCGGCCGCGCCTGCTCAGCACCGAGATTCCGTTCCGCGGTGAGACCGCCATGAGCGCGTACATCCAGGGGTTCGGCGACGCGGGGGCCGCGCACAGCGGCGGGGCCAGCATGCCGCAGGTCGTCACGTTCTATCAGGGCGACAGGGAGCTGACCCGCTTCGACGGCTGGCCGAAGGTCGGCGCGGGTGACCTGTCGCCGGAGAAGCTGCCGTACCGGCTGGTCGTCGAGACCACTGGCAAACCCGAGTTCAGCCCGTACTCGACTGCCACGCACACCGAGTGGCGCTTCGTCTCCGGTGGCACCACGGAGGTGCAGGCCATCCCGCTTGTGCAACTGGACTACGGAACGGACGTGGACGCGGCGGGTCGTACGACGCGCAGGACCGACTTCTCCATCACGCCAGTGGTGGTGGGCAGCACCGCGGCGCGCGACGCGGTGTCCTCGCTCACGCTGGAGGTCTCCTACGACGACGGGGCGACCTGGCAGCGGCAGGGCTTGACCGAGAAGAGTGGCACCTGGCGGGCGCACCTGAACGCGCCGCACCGGGCCGACTTCGTGTCCATCCGGGTCACCGCCAGGCAGCGCAGCGGCGACGGCGTCACCCAGAGCGTCACCCGGGCCTTCGGCCTCCGGTAACAACCGGGTGGGGCCGGTGCCCGGCGGGCACCGGCCCCACGACGACGTGCCGTCCGGCGCGGCCTCACCGGCTGTCGAAGAGGAACACCTGACCCCGCGCCAGGGAATCACAGGCGAGCTGGACGAGTTGGGCGTCCGCCAGCTCGGAGTTGTCCCGGAAGCCGACGCACAGGTTGCTGTGCACCGGTCGCAGCCGATAGCCCCACAGCGGCGCGGCCACCGGCTCGACGCGGAACAGTTGCCCGCGCCCGGCGGCGCAGTAGTCGTCGTAGAGTGGTGCGCCGACACTCACCGAGCCGTTCTGCACCCCTGTGCAGCCAGGCCCGTAGACGTCGTGGTCGGTCGCGATCCGGTAGGTGCCGCTCCCGGCCGCCACCAGAGTCATCCTCGGGTACTGGCTGCCGCACGACGGCTGCTGGTAGAGGTAGCCGCTGTCGCCACCCTGCTCGGTCAGGCACATGCCGCTGTGGACGGCACGGATCCGCACCGGCCCCGGGGTGACGGCCGGTGGCAGACCAACGAGACCTGGCACCTCCGGCGCGGTGACGGCACGAGGGAGCACCCGGACCTCGTCGACGTCACCCGGCCAGAAGTCCGCCGCCGAGCCGTCGCGCAGCCCCCGGCCCAGCACGAGGGCACCGGTGGCCGGCCAACTCGCCACGTGGCTGGCCGTGCCGGCAAGCGTCCCGTTGACGTACAGCCGCAGTTGGCCGGCGGCGGCGTCGAAGACACCGGTCAGGTGTGTCCAACTGTCGACGCTCGCCGACAGGGACACCGCCGCATCGGTGGCCGCGGTCCCACCCTGCTCGTCGACCCGGTCCATCCGGAACGCCCACCGGCCGGTCGCGGCCTCGTAGCGCAGCCGGAACCGGCTGTTGTGCTGCCCGTCCTGGCCGACCGCGACGGCATCCCGACCGGCACCGGCGAGCCGTACCCAGGCCGACACCGTGAAGCTGGCGTCCCCCGCCACCACCGGCCCCGCCGTGTACGCCACTCCGGACGTCCCGTCCAGGCGCACGCCCCCGTCGCGCACATCCTTGTCGAATGCCGCACCGGGTGCCAGGTAGAGCGAGTGGCCGTTCCCGCTGGCATCGGTGCCGACCACACCTGTCGGCTCGTTCAGGTGCCACCACGCCTCCGGGCCGAACGGCTCGCCGGCCATCTCCTCGATGATCTTCTTGGGCGCCGCCGGGTAGTCGTAGAGCTGAACCTCGTCGAGCGAACCGTTCCAGGCGCCACGCGCGCCGGACACACCGTTCGCCTGGCCGACCAGGAGGGGGCCGGAGGCGTTCCAGGTGCTGCGGTACGGCGTACTGCCGGCCAGCCGACCGTTGAGGTAGATCCGCAACTCGCCCGCCTCGTGGTCGTACACGCCGGCGAGGTGGGTCCAGGTGCCGAGTTGGGGAGCCGTGTTCGCCACCGCGACCCGCTCCGCCGCCGCCGCGCCGTCCGCCTCGGGAAGCACGAACGCCCAACGCTTGCGGGCACTGTCGTAGCGCAACACGAAACCGTTACCGGCGACCCCGGCCTGGGCCACCGCCACCCGGTCCTGGCCGACCTGGTCCAGTCGGACCCAGGCCAGCACCGAGAAGCTCTGACCGGTGTTCGCCACGGGTCCGGCGGACCGACCGTAGCTGCTCTCGGCACCGTCCAGCAGTACCGCGCCGCCGTGCCGCCCGGACTCCTGCCACGACGCCCCGCCGCTGAACGTGACGCTGCCGTCGGGGGCGCGTGTCGCCACGTCCCGGCCGATGACGCCCTGCCCCTCGTCGAGCGGCAGCTCGACAAGCGGCGTCGGCACGGAGCGCAGCTTGAAGCTGTACTTCTGCGGCCAACCGAAGTTGTCGGCCCGGTCCACCGCCAACACGTCGAGCTGGTAATTGCCGGGCGTCTGGGCGGTCCAGCGCAGCACCCCGGTGCCACCCGGCCGGTCGGCGGCCACCCGCCCGGTGAGGTAGCCGTCCTGGCCGCCGAGCTGGTATTCGAAGCCCACCACGTCCTGGTCGCCGTCCGCGTCGAACCGGAACACGCCAGTGCGGTCGACCCTGGCCCCCGGACCGGACGAGGGGAAGTCGACAGAGGTGACAGTGGGTACGGTGGTGGGACCCGTCATGTCCACTGTGAACTCGCACCAGGGCCCCGGAGGGCCGGTGTCGACCTGGTCGTTGACCGTCGCCCGCCACCGGTACGTGCCGCCGTCGGCGAGCACCCAGTCGGGCACCTGGTAGGTCTTGATGTGCTCGGGCAGCCTCTCGCTGGTGTGCACCGGGGTGCCGTCCGGGGCCTGCACCTCGAAGGTGACCTGTTGGCCGCCGCCCTGGCTGCCCGTCGCGGTATCCTCGGCCACCTCCACGGCCAGCACCGGCCCGAGGGTCCGTACCCAGGCCGTCGCCCCGGCACCGGAACAGCCGGGCATGCTGTCGGTCGGCGTCATCACCGGCGTTTCCGGCACTGTGTTGAACTGCACCGCGAGCACCGGCTTGTTGTCGAAGGCCATCGCCCCGGAGATGCTCTGGTCGTCATCGGTCAGGCCCAGCGTGAGCTGTCGCCAACTGTTCGCCGCCGCCTCGCGCATCAGGGCCCGCACGTCCACCTCCACAGTGCCGCCCGGACATTCGGGGCCGCCGCCCTTGCCGGTCCGCACGGTGCCCAGCAGCCGCTGCTCCGCCGGCGGGTTCGACCAACTCGTCGACGGGCTGATCGGACCGGTGAGGTGCAGTTGCAGGGCCTGCGGATAGCACGAGTAGGAATACAGTTGGTTGAGGCTGAAGGCGGTGTTTTCCAGGATGGTCTTGCCGGCGAAGAACGCCGTGTCCATCTGGAAGTACGAGTGGTACATGTTGTACGAGGACTCCTGTGGGTCGTGCCCGACCCGGGCGTGGTAGTCGTCCATGTCCCACCACACCTGGGAGGGCAGCTCCCGGGAGGTCATCGCCCAGTGCTGGCGCTGGCCCGGCGAGGTTGGGTCGGCGCTGGCGGTGCCGGCCCGCAGCTCGGCGGTGAAGGTGCGGTCCGGGTTGGCGAAGACGGTCCGGTCCGGCGTACGCAGTGTGGGCATCTCGACCCGGCGGCCGAGTCGGACTGCCGACGCCGTTGCCGCCGACGCCGTGGCCACCGGCCAGGACGACGGTGCCCCGGGGGCCGGTCGAACCGTCGACCGGACCGGTCCCGGCGGGGCGACCAGCGGGGTTGCCGCCGCCCGGCCCTGCGGAGCGGGGAAGGGCACGGTCATGGCGGCGGCCACCAGGACGAGCACCGCCACTGTGGCGACAGCTCGTCCGACCACGCCGAGCCTGATCATTCTCGACATTCGCCCTCCCCCGTCCCCGCGTCAGCCGACGATCACGACGCCGCGTGGCGACCCGGCCGTCCGGGGGATCACCAGGCCACCCGACGAGCTTCCGGACCCGCCACCGACCGGGCGCAGCGGCGACGACGAGCCCTTCGGCACCCCGTACGGCCCGCCGTACACCTGTGCCGGTCCCGGGCACGGCAACGGATACCCGCAGGACGGCGCCTCCGCCCGCTGCTTCAGCCAGCCAGTCGCGCTGACGAATCGCGGCCGCCACGAGCGCACGTCGATCGGTGCGCGCTTGGTGAGCGTCACACCGCCGTCCCCGCTGCTCGACGCCGCACCCGCCCAGACCCCGCCCGCCGACGTACCGCCCGCGCTCTTCGCCGGGTGGGCCAGCGTCGCCGCCAGCGACCGGCCACCACCGCTGGTGGAGGACATCGTCGATTCCACCTCGTCCGCCGGTTGCCACTCCACCGGACGCGGCGAGATGCACTGGTCCCAACCACGGCAGGGACGCTCGGCCAGGACGTACGCGCTCTGGCTCGGACTGCGCTGCTGGCAGGCGACGGCCGGCCCGGGGTTGTCGTACGAGCAGCCGTAGACAGGTGACTTCGACGCGTCCCGGGTGGAGTTCGGGGTGTAGACCTCGTGGATCATCTCCCAGCCGAGGTCACCGTTCGGGTCGACAGTGCCGCTGCACATCGACCCGAAGTTGGCGCAGGCCCACGGGTCGTAGAGGCCGTCCGCGGCCGGCGCCGGAATGCCCCGGTAGACCTTCAACCCGTTGGCGTCGCTGAACGAGAGCGGGTTGCCGCTGGCGTACGAGTAGCCCTGCACCTGCTGGGGGTCTTCGTGGTCAACGATCGGGTCGGCCGAGACGAACCCGCCGGTGTCCGGGTCGTACTCCCGGGCCCCGAGGTGGGTGAGACCGGACGGGTCACCGGCCCCGCCGACGAAGTCCCGCTCGCCGGGCCAGGCGGCCGGGTCCACGCCGCGCTGTCCACCGAACGGCAGCCGGTGGCGCCGGGTGACGCCCAGGTCGTCGGCGTCGACGCTGACCCCGGCCGTGCCGTGCAGGTCGGTCACCAGCCAGCTCAGCTCGGCACCGACGCGTACCGCCACCGGGTCACCGCCGAACCGGTAGTACCGGGTGCCGGTCACCGTGCCGGTCCCGGTCGCGCGCAGTTCGGTGTCGCCCAGGTACAGCGTCGTACCGCCCGCGTCCCGACGCAGCAACCGGGTGCCGTCGGCGTCGTACACGTAGCTGGTGCCGCCGGCATCCGTCGTGACCGACCCGAGGTGGCCTTCGGCATCCCAGTCGAGCTGCTGGGAGATGCCGTCGACGCGACGACTCGTCTGGTTGCCGCTGGCGTCGTACCCGAAGGTGTCGGTCCCGGATTCGCCGGGGCCGCTGCTGGTCACCGACCGCACTGTGTGCGGCTGGGCCGTTCCGGCGGCCGGGTGGTCGAACGTGCGGGTGACGTCCCCGCCCGCGAGGTGCCGCACCTCGGCCAGGCGGTTGCCGGTCCGGTCGTAGCCGTACGAGTGCCAGTACGGCGCCGCGCCGCCGAGTCCGGCCACCACGGGTGTCGTGCAGCCGCCGGTCGGCGTCCAGGCGTCGGTGAGCCGGCGCAGGTGGTCGTAGCCGAAACACTGGGTGTCCGCCGCGCTCCCGTCGTCCGGTGCGTCAACGACGGATCGGACGTTGCCGGCGGGATCGTAGGTGTAGCCCAGCGCGGTCACCCGAGAGGTGGACTCGTCCTCCACTGTCGTCGACGTGGCGGTCAGCCGCCCGCTCGCGGCATCCCACTGCTGCGCCTGCCAGAGCTGCTGACCGGATGCACCGGAGGTCCGCGAGATCGGTCGGCCGACGCCGTCCCTGGTGGTCGCCACGACGTACCGCCCGGCGCCGCTGGTCATCGTCGTCGGCAGGCCGAGCCCGTCGAAGCCGTAGGCGAGGGTCTCCGCCGGCAGGCCGCCACCACCGAAGATCGTGGTGCTGGTGACCTGGTCGGTCTCGTCGTACTGGTAGCCGGTCGCGTAGGTGCCGCCCAGGCCGGTCTCCGCCGCCGGGATCGTCACCGCCGTCCCGGTACGCCGGCCACGAACGTCGTAGCCGGTCACCGCGCTCACGTACGCGTTCGCCCCCACGTGGCGGGTGGAGGAGGCGAGCAGCCCCCTGCCGTTGGGCGCCGTGTCGTACGCCCACCCGGCGAGCCGGGTCGCACCCTCGTCGGTGCTCGTCCGACGCCCGAGCGCGTCGTAGGTGTGGCTGAGTGTGCGCCCACGGGCGTCGGTGGTGGAGAGCACGTGCCCCTCGGCGTCGAACGTGCGCGTCGTCGCGCCGGTGTCCGGAGTCTCGGCCCGGACCTGGCGGCCACGCATGTCGTACGCGTACCGCCAGGTGTTGCCGGCCGGGTCGACAACTGTGGCCAACTGCCCACCCCGGGTGTAGCCGTACCGGGTGGCGTCGTAGGTTCCGCTCGGCGTGTCACCCACGTACTGACGCCGCTCCACCACTCGGCCGGCCGCGTCCGCGAGGGTCATCGTCGCGGTGCCGCCCTCGGGTGGGTCCACCGCCGTCCAGTCGCCGCCGTACGTGGTGCTGGTGCGCCACTTCTCCACGCCCCGGGACAGGAGGATCTCCGCCGTCGGCCGCCCGGCTCCGTCGTACACGGTGCGGGTCTGCGACTCGGCAACACTGTCGGGCAGGCCGAGCAGCGTGGTGCCGGGCGGTCCGCTGCGGTCGTACTGCGGTCCGGATCTGCGGTCCACCCGGCCCACCGGGTCGTACTGGACGTCGGTGAGCACCCGGCCACCTGCCGGCGAGGGGTCCTGGGTCTGCCGCAGCCGCAGCAGCCCGTCGTACACCTCGTAGCTGGTCCGGTAACCACCGCCGGCCAGCAGACTGCGCGTGGTCACCGCCGCCCCGCTGGAGCGCAGCAGGTACTCGTAGCGCAGGCTGGCCGGATCCGTGGTGGCCCGGCCGGGCAGCCAGACCGCTGTCGCCCGACCAAGCGCGTCGTACGCCCGGCTGGTCCGGCCGCCGTTGGCGTCCACCTCCGCGGTGACCGCACCGCGCAGCGGCTCCAGTGTCGTGGTGGTGGTGTGGCCGAGCGGGTTGGTCCGGACCAGTTGGGTGACCGGGCCACCCAGGGCCGGCGTGTAGGAGATGCCGGTCCGGTTGTTGCGGGCGTCGAACTCCTCGATCGGCCGTCCGTGTTGGTCCACGACGACCCGGGACAGGGTCTGGTAGACCGGCGCCCCGGAAGCCCAGGCGGACGCCTCCTCGGTGCGGGTCAGGTCACCCTTCGTCGGCGCGGTGCCCCAGGCGTCCGCGCCGTCGTAGAGGTAGCGCTGGTCGGAGATGAGGTCACCGGGGTACGAGACGTCGCCGCCGCACCGCACGCCGAGCTTCTCCACCCGGAAGGCCTTGTCCACGATCCAGTCCGTGGTGTTGCGGGCATAGGTGTACCTGGTGCAGGTGTCGTCCCCGGCGGTCGACACGTCACCCTGGTCGTCGACCTCGGTCAGCGTGCCGTGGTCCGGCTCGTGCTTGTAGACCACAGTGGTCCGGCGCACCCCACCGTCGGCCAGCGCGGTGTAGGTCTCCTCGGCCCGCTCGGCGACCAGGTGCGACTCCAGCGGGTTGCTCGTCGGCCGGTCGCGGCTGGCAGTCTCCCGGAGCTGCGTCGGCTCGGAGATCACTGTGGACACCCACCCGCCACCCGCTCCCCGGTAGGTGGTCGTCTCGCGGGCGAAGCCGCGCCAGTAGGCCCGGTCGGGAATGCTGCCACCACGCGAGTCGACAACCGACGCGGTACGGGTTCCGCCCGCCGTCCGGTCGCCGTCCAGGCCGCGCAGGAACAGGTGCTCGGTCACCGTACGGAGATCGGGTGCCCCGGCCGCCGGTGGGGCGCCGGTCAGCACCCGGACCCGCTGGTAGCCGCGCCACTGCCCCCAACTCTTGCGGTCGGCGGGCACCAACTCGGCGTCGTCGTACGCCCAGGCGGCGGCACCGGCGCTGAGGTACTGGTACTGGGTGATCCGGTCCGGGCCGGTCGTCGCGTCGTCCTCGACGACCTGGGTGACAGCGGTCTTGATGAACCAGTCCGGCACGAGCGACCCGCCGTCCGGCGTCCACTTCACCGGGAAACACCTGGTGGTGTTGGTGTCCGGGACCGGCAGGGCGGACCGGTCACACGGCTCCCGACCGTAGGAGACGGCGATCCGGCCACCCGTCTCGTTGGTGATCGTCGTGATCCGCCACTTGTTCATGGGCGAGATGTTCTCCAGCCCGTCGACCCGGTTGGCCCACCGCGAGCCGCCGAACGTCACGGCGGGCAGGCTGGTGTTGCCGCCCACCTGACCGGTGCGGACGACGGACTGCAACCACAGCCCGGGGCTGGTGCCGTCACCGGTGTCCAGGTAGCCGTGGGTGAGCGTCCAGGAGTCGGCGTTCTGGTAGGCGGTGCCGACGCGCACCTGCGCGGTCACCGTCGCCAGTCGCTTGGTGCTCCAGAAGGTCGGCGTGGTGATCGCGCAGGACGTCGCCGAGCAGGCGGTGTCCCACGGCACGTCCGGCCAGTTCTGCGGCTGCGCCTGGGTGCAGGTGGTGCCCGGCAGGCACCGGTCGGCCGCGGTGAGCACCACCCGCGCTCCGGCGGGGGCGCTGGATCCGGCACGCAGCCCGTACTCGATGCGCGCGAGGTTGCCACCACGCACGTACGCGGTCGGGGTGGTGTCGTTGCGCGCGTAGTAGTTGATCTCCTGGTCGTAGTGGTAGGCCACCGCGTCGCCGTGCCGGTCGAGCACGTAGTCGAGGTTCCAGCGGTACGCCTGCTGGCACCACGATGTCGCGAACGTCGACTGGTGGCAGGGCTCACCCGACCCGTTGCCGAAGACCGGGACGGTGAACGCCGAGTTCGCCGCAGTGGCCCGGCCGAAGAAGTACTGCGTCCCGTCCGGTGCGGTCACCCGCCAGTGCTCGCCGTTGTCGTCGCCGTTCGACGCCCCGGTCAGCAGTGTGATCCGCCAGCCCCGGTCGTCGGCGAGGTGCCAGTTCTTGTTGTCGGTCGCCGATGTCTCCGGCACCAGCTCACCGGAGGCCAGGCCGGGCAGCACCAGCGTGGCGTTGGGGGCCTCCCAGCACAGGTCGCCACCGCTGCCCGTCCCACCGTCGTCGCGGCAGGCCCGGTACGACCGTTCGACGAACCCGCTGGGCAGGTCGAAGCCCTCACCGACCCAGGACGGTTGGTTGTTCGTCGCCACCACCCGGCCGTCCACGCTGCCGGAGGAGTAGGCCAGGGAGACCTCCGGCGCGCGGCCCGGCATGGGCGGCAGTGCCATCGGGTACGACCAGTTGAAGTCGCCGGACTGGAGCCCCACCTGCCAGGTGGCCGAGGGGGCGAGCGACGTCGGCTGGAAGGTGCCCGCACTGCCGCCGGGCGCGGCGGCCACTGCGTACAACCCGTCGCTCAGCTTCGCCCGCACCCGCCCGGTGACCGCGTCGTTGGTGCTGGCCACCGGGGTTGGCGCGCAGTTGCCGGCGGTGGCGGTGGTCAGCCCGGTGGTCGGCGCGGTGGTCAGCGCGCACTCCGGCAACCGGAGCAGCCGCAGCCGCGAGCCGTAGTCACCGCCGTAGGCGTGCCGGAAGCCCGAGTAGTCCACCTCCACCGACGCCGGGCCGGCTTGATCGCCCACGTGCGCGAGCCGCAGCACCACCCCCCGTACGCCGGCCGCCGCACTGGCCTTGCGGTCCAACACCTCGACCCGGACCGTCGTCTCCGCCCGAGCACTGGACACCCGAGTCGTCGACGGACCGGCCGCGTCCGGGTGGCCCACCCGGATCGGCAGGTCACCGGCCCGCTGCCAGGACGCCGTGGCGTCCGACTTGACCGCCGCCGCGCTCACCGCGGGCAGACTCACCTCGGCGGTGCCGGCGGTCGGCCAGCTCACCGCGGGCGCCTTCCGCAGGGCGCTGGTGGCGCTGGGATCGTCGGCCGGCACGGGTGCCGGCCGGGCCGCCGAGAGCGCCGGGCCGGACGGTATCGCCTGTGGTCTCGGGGCCGCCGGGCGGGCGGCCAGGGCTGGCCCGCTCCCCAGCGACGACGCGACCAGCGCTACTGCCACCCCCGTGGCCATCATGGACAGATATCTGCGCGGTACGCGCATCTCAACCTCCGCTAAACCCGCTGCCAGTTGTTTGCGAGCCATGATCAGTCGTCACCGAAAAAGTGGTCGGACGCGCCTTCAAGTACTTTGCCCACGCCGAAGCCCACGATCATCCCGGCAGCCACTCCGCATATGGCCAATCCGCCACACGCTGCCGTAGCCAGCAACCCCGCCCCAAATCCCGCCACGACTGCCACCACGTTGGCGGCCGCATGAAGAGCGACCGTCTTCCCCGACTTGCCCTGTGACACGTCGACGGCGACCCCGATCGCCAAATTCGCCCCGCCAGACACACTCCCCATAGCAAACTTGCCGACTTTCCCGTACTTGCCCACCGTCTCCCACGCGGTGTAGCCGTTCTTGCTCTTCGACCAGTCGATTACCCTGCGACCCTCGCCTGCGCCGCTGCTCTCCCAGATGCCACCATTGGCACCATCCAAGGCCAAGCCCAGGAGATCCTTGGTCGGGAATTCCGCGCCCTTCGGTTTTGCCTTGCCCGCTGCGCCGCAACCGTTATGGCCGGTGCAGCCGCTTTCCTTTCTCGTCTTGGCCGACTGCGCCTTGGCACTGGCCTTGTCCGCGAGGTATTTCTTCTTCATGGCGGCGGCTTTTTCTTTCCACTGCTGCGCCTGGATCTTGCGCGCCTTCGCTGCCGCCTTCTTGTCCGCCAGGTACTTCCGCTTCATCGCGGCGGCGTACTCCTTGGCCTGCTGGGCCTGGATCTTGCGCGCCCTCGCCGCCGCCTTCTGTTCGGCCAGGTACTTCTTCCGGAGCGCGTCCGCCCGAGCCTTCCACTGCGCCGCCTGGATCTGCCGCGCCCGAGCCGCCGCCGCGGCCGCACTCGACTTCTTCGCCGCATTCGGCTGGGTGAACGTGGTGCACTTCTCGTTCGCGCAGGCGCGCAGGCCGTCGGCGTCGGCGTAGGTCGCCGGGCTGTTGTTGGCGTACGCGTACCCGTGCATCTGCTGCGGGTCCTCGTCGTCGATGACGGGGTCGACCGAGAGGAACCGGCCCGTTGCCGGGTCGTACTCGCGGGCGCCCAGGTGCACCAGGCCGGTGGGGTCCGCCGACCCGCCGACGAAGCCGCGCTGACCGGGCCAGGTGGTCGGCTTCGCTCCCCGGGACTCGCCGAACGGCAGCGAGTAGCGGCGGGTGACGGCGAGGGTGTCCGCCCGGATGGCGGTGTCGGCGGTGCTGTGGTGATCCGAGACGAGCCAGCTCAACCCGTCCGAGCCGGTGCCGGTGCGCACCGCGAACGTGCCACCGCCCTGGCTGTAGTAACGGGTCGCGTTGACCAGCCCGCTGCCGGCCTCCCGGCGCAGTTCCGTGCTCCCGAGGTAGACGGTGGTGCCGGTCCGGTCCCGGCTGAGGATGCGGTTGCCCTCCGCGTCGTACAGATAGTCGGTGGTGGTGCCGTTCTCGGTCACCGACACCAGGTGGCCCTCGGCGTCCCAGTCGAGGGCCTGGGTCCGGCCGGCGACGGTACGGGCTGTGGTGTTGCCGTCGCTGTCGTAGCCGAAGGTGTCGGTTCGCGAGCCACCCGGCCCGGTGGTGGCGACCGACCGCAGCGTGTGCGGCTGGGCCGAGCCGGCATCCGGGTAGCCGTAGGTGCGGGTGGTGTCACCGGTGGCGGCGTGTTGCACCTCGCCGAGCCGGTTGCCCACCTTGTCGTAGCGGTACGAGTGCCAGTACGGGGCCGGCCCGCCGAGCGCCGCTGTCGTCGGGGCCGCCGCGCAGTCGCCCGACGCCGGCGTCCACGCCTCGGTCATCCGGCGCAGATAGTCGGCGCGGAAACACTGCGTGTCGGCGGTGACCCCGTCGGGGGCGTCGGTGACCGAGAGCAGGTTGCCCGCCGGATCCCAGGTGTAGCTACGGGCACTGACCTGCGGATCGTCGTCGGTTTCCCGGATCACCGACGTGCTGGCCAGCCGTCGGGTCACCTCGTCGCGCTGGTACGACTGCCAGACCTGGCTGCCCGCCGCCCCGAGGGTCACCGAGGACACGTCGCCGAACCTGTCGTAGGAGGTGCCGGCCACGTACTGGGCCAGCCCGGAGAGTGTGCTGGGCAGGTCGGAGGAGGGGTCGTAGCCCTGGGTCAGGGTCTCCGCGCCGAGCCCGCCGGCCGCCGGCAACGTGGTCCTGGTGATCCGACCGGACGGGTCGTACTCGATTGTCGTGTCGTAGCTGCCGCCGAGCCCGGTCTCGCTCGCCGGGACGGTGACCCGGGTCCCGGTGGGCAGCCCGGTCGCGGCCAGGTAGCCGAGTGCCTCGCTGCTGTAGACGTCGGCGCCGACGAACCGTTTCGCGGCGACCGGCAGCCCCTTGCCGCCGGGCAGCGAGTCGTACGTCCACTCGCTGAGCTTCGTTCCGGTGGCGGACCCCTCGTGGACGGCGGTCCGACGGTCGAGCGCGTCGTAGGTGTTGACAAGGGTTCGGCCGCGGGAGTCGGTGCTGGAGACCAGCCGGTCACCGTTGTCGTAGGTGAAGGTGTTCGTCCCGGTGTCCGGGTCCTCGGCGCGGATCTTGCGGTCCCGCAGGTCGTAGCCGTACCGCCAGGTGTTGCCGGCCGGGTCGGTGATCGTGGCCTGCTCCCCCGACCTGGTGTAGGTGTAGTGGGTCGCGTCGTAGGGGCCGGTCGGGCCGGTGCCGGTGTACTGGCGCAGTTCGACAGCCTGCCCGTCGGCGTCGAAGATCTCCATGGTCGGGGTTTCCCCGTCGGGCGGATCGACCGCCGTCCAGTTGCCGCCGTAGGTGGTGGTGGTCCGCCACTTCTCCACACCCCGCGACACCAGGATCTCCGCCGTCTGCCGACCCGAGCCGTCGTAGAGGTAGCGGTTCTGCGCGGCCAGGTTCGAATCCGCCGGCGGGGCGACGAGTGTCGTGCTGGGCGCGGCGCTGTTCCAGTACGCCGGGTTGGTCTTCACCACCTCGCCGCGACTGTTGTGGAACGTGTCGGTGACGAGCCGGCCACCAGTGGCGGAGGGGGTCTGCGTCTGGCGGGCCCGCAGGAAGCCGTCCATGATGCTGTGGCTGTCCCGGTACGCGCCGTTGGGTCGCAGCGTGCTGGTGGTCACCGCGCTGGCGCCGTTGTTGCGGACCAGGTAGGCGAACTTCGCGTGCGGGCTGTCGCCGGCGGACCTGGATCGACCCGGTGCCCAGGCGGCGACGACCCGGCCCAGCGGGTCGTAGCTCAGCTCGGTACGCCGGCCGTTGGCGTCCACCGTGGCCGTCGCGTCGCCGAGCAGCGGGTCGAGGTCGACGGTGCTGGCGTGCCCGAGCGCGTTGGCGGTGGTCACCCTGGTGACGGGCCCACCGACGGCCGGCGTGAAGGTGACCTGGTCGGTGTTGCCGAGCGCGTCGGTCGCCGTGGTCGTGCGGCCGTGTTTGTCCAGCTTGACGCTGCCGCCGCTGACGTACACGGGGCCGTTCGACCAGGAGGCGAGTTTCTCGACCGCTGTGACGTCCCCGGTGGTCGGCGGCGCTCCCCAGGTCTTGCTGTCGTCGTAGTAGTAGCGCTGGTCGGAGAGCAGGTCCCCGGGGTAGGACACGTCCGCGCCGCAGCGCACCCCGACGGTACGGACCCGGGACTCCGCGTCGATGATCCAGGCGTCCCTGTTGCTGGTGTAGGTGTAGTCGGTGCAGGTGTCGTCGGCGTCGGTGGCGATGTCGCCGAGGTCGTTCGTCTGCTCCAGGGTGCCGTTGGAGTCGAACTTCTGGACCGACTCGGTGACGCGTTCGGTGCCGTCGGCCAACGCGACGTACTCCCGCTGGGACAACTCCTCGACCAGGTACGCCTTGAGCTGCGTGCCGTCGCGGCGGTCCCGGGCCGCCGTCGTGGCCAGCATCGTGGGCTCCGAGATCGTCCGCTCGGTCCAGGCGCCGCTGGTGCCGTTGTACTCGGTCACCTCCCGGGCGAAGCCACGCCAGTACGCCTCGTCGACCTTCGTCTTCCCGGTCGAGTCGGTCACCTTCACGTCACGAGTGCCGGTGGTGGTCCGGTCACCGTGCATGCCCCGCAGGAACAGGTGTTCCGTCCGGGTCTGCTCACCGCCGTTGGGGTCACCGGTGCGCACCACCACCCGCTGGAACCCACGCCACTGCCCCCAGGTGCGGAACCGGTTCGGGGTCAGTTCCGTGTCGTCGTGGTGCCAGGCCGCCGCGCCGACGTACTCGTACTGGGTGATCTCGTCCGGGTTCTCGACCAACCGGTCGTCCTCGACGACCTGGCTGACCACGAACTTCCGGAACCAGTCGAGCTGTGGATCGACAGCGCCCGACCGCCCCCAGAAGGCGGGGAAGCACGTCCCGGCGTTCTGGTCCGGGGCCGGCAACGCCGACCGGGTGCAGGGCACCTCGGTGTAGCTGATCCGGACCTGACCGCCGGTCTCGTTGGTGACCCCCACCAGGCGCCACTTGTTCATCGGGGCGTCGCCGTTGTCGTCGACGGTGTCGACCCGGTTGGCCCTGCGCTCGCCCGTGAAGGTCGTCGGCGGCAGGCTCGCCGTACCGCCGACGTGCCCGGTTCGTACTATCGAGTCGAGCCACAGTGAGGCGGTGGTGATGTCACCGGTGGCCGGGAAGGAGTGGGTGAGCGTCCACGACTCCACGTCCTGGTAGCTGCCACCGGAGCGGACCTGGGTGGTGACCCTGGCCAGCCGCTTGCTGATCCAGAACGTCGGCGAGACGACCTGGCAGGGCGTGCCGGCGCAGGCCCGGTCCCACGGCGTGTCCGGCCAGTTCTGTGGTTGCGCCTGGGTGCAGGTGCTGCCCGGGACGCAGCGGTCCGCGACGGAGAACACCACTCGCGCCGACGCGGGCGCGGCCGAGTCGGTCCGCAGGCCGTATTCGATCCGGTCCAGGTAACCACCCCTGGTGTACGGCGTGGCAGTGCCGCCGCCACGGGCGTAGTTGTTCGTCTCCCGCTGGTAGAAGTACGCCATCGCGTCGCCGTGCCGGTCCACGACGTAGTCGAGGTTCCACCGGTACGCCTGCTGGCACCACGACGCCGCGAACGTCGACTGGTGACACGGCTCGTTCTTGCCGGCCGCCACGTTGTTGCCGTAGACCGGCACGGTCCAGGTGGAGTTCGCCGCCGGGGCACTGCCGAAGAAGTACCGCGTGCCGTCCGGCGAGGTCAGTTTCCAGTGTTCGCCGTCGTTGTCGCCGTTGCCCGCGTTCGCGTCGGTCAGCCGCTCGATGCGCCAGCCCTCGTCGTGCTCGGCGTGCCACTGCCCCGACGTGTCGTCGAGCACCAGCTCACCGCTCATCCCGGGCAGCGACACCGTGGCGTTGTCGGACCGCCAGCACAGCTCCTCCGAGCCGGCCTGCCCGTCCTCCTTGCACGCCACGTAGGACCGTTCGATGAACCCACCCTGGAGGTCGAAGCCCTCCCCCGCCCAGGACGGCTGGTTGTTCGTGGAGGCGGTCCGCCCGTCCACCGCGCCGGAGGAGTAGCCGAGCGCGATGCCGGGCGTCAGGCCCGGCATCTCGGGTGCGCTCATCGGGTACTGCCAGCCGAAGTCGCCCGACTCCAACCCGACCGACCAGGCGGCCGACGGGGCGAGCGACGTCGGTTGGAAGCTCCCCGAACTGCCACCGGACGCGGCGGTGACGGCGAACAGGCCGGTCTCGACCCGCGCGCCGACCCGCGCGGTGCGGGTGTCGTTGCGGGAGGGCACCGGTTCACCCCTGGCGCATCCGGCAACCTCGGGAGTGGACAGCACGCACTCGGGCAGTCGCACCACGCCGAGCCGGGCGGCCCAGTCGCCGCCGTACGCGTTGCGGAACCCGGAATAGTCGAACTCCACGTCCAACGGGGCGACAGCCGCGCGGGCGCCTGCGGTCGCGCCGCCCGACGCCAGGCGCACCAGCACCCCGGGTACTCCGGCCCGACGCGCGGCAGCCTGGTCCAGCACCTCCACCCGTACCCGATCTGCTGTGGTGTCGGAGCGCCGCGTCGCCGCACCGCTCTGCCCGGCCACCCAGACCGGCAGGCTTCCCACCCGGGCCGGCGTCGCGCCTGACCCCGGCCGGTCGACCTCGACGGCACCCGGCGCGGGCCAGGTCACCGCGGGCGCCGACCGCACGGCCGCGACGTCCTCCGGGCCGGGCCGCGCGGCGGCCCAGGTCGGTGCCGCCCGCAGCGGCACCGAGGCGGGTGCGGCCTGCGCCCGCGGAGGCCCGGCCCGGTTCGGACCCGCGTACGCGGGTGCGACGCCGCACCCCGAGTTGACAAGGACGACGGCCAGGAACCCGGCCGTCGTGGCGAACAAGAATCGGATCCCCCGTGCAGCCGTCATTCGCGTCTCCCCGATGTCAACCAGCCGCCGTCCGCGCCCACCCGGCGCGGGATCGCAGCGTGGCATCCGGGTTCTCACAGGTCGCTCACAGCGACCTGACGGGCAGGTGCGCGAGATGACCGGGGCCGCGGGCTTTCGGGCCAACGGGTACGCCGCTGGCCGGCTTAGAATTTCGCCAATGCAGGAGGACGTCGTTTCCGTGGCTGTGCTGGGGCCACTGCGGGTCAGCGTGGGCGGCAGCGCTGTTGCGCTACCCGGTCCGGGGCCTCGCATGCTGCTCGGCGTGCTGGCGTTGTCGCCGGGCCAGCCGGTGAGTCCGGACCAGCTCGTCGAGCTGATCTGGGGCCCGGAGCGAGGCACGCATGCCGCACTGCACACGAGCGTCTACCGGCTGCGCGCCTGGCTCCGCGACAGGTTCGCCGACCGCGTCACCCTGGAGCGGGCCGACGACGGCTACCTGTTGCGTACCCCGCGCTGCGAGGTGGACACTGCTGCGTTTCGCGACCTTGTCGTCCAGGGCGCGGCGGGCACCGAGAGCGAGCGGATAGCCTCCCTGGACCGCGCCCTGGACCTGTGGCGTGGCCCGGTCCTCGGCGCGGCGGCGAGCTGGCTGCACGACGCTCCGATGGTGGTGGCCCTCGAACGCGAGCGGCAGGCCGCCGCCCGCGACCTGGCCGAGCTCTGCCTGCGGGTGGGCGACCCCTCGGTGGCGGTACGACAACTGCAACGCCTCGTCGACGCCCACCTGTTCGACGAACCACTGCACGCGCTGCTGATCCGGGCGCTTGGCGCGAACGGCGCGGTGGCCGATGCCCTCCGCCTCTACGACCAACTCCGCGCCCGGCTGGCCACGGAACTGGGGATCGACCCGAGTCAGGAGCTTCAGCGCCTGTACCAGCAACTGCTCCGCGTCGAGACGCCGCCGGCCGGCGGCGATCCGGGCGCACCGGAGCTGACCCACCCGACACCGCGGCAGCTGCCCGCACCGCCACCCGAGTTCACCGGACGCGACGAGGAGGTCGCGGCGCTCTGCGCGGCGCTGCTGCACCGCCGCGACGACCACCCACCACTTGTGGCGGTGGACGGGGTGGCGGGGGTCGGAAAGTCAGCGCTCGCCCTGCACGTGGCCAGCCGCGTCGCCAGTTCGTTCCCGGACGGTCAGCTCTACGTCAACCTCCGGGGCGCGGGCGTCGGGATGCCGCCCCTGGAGCCGTCCGCGATCGTCGGTCGATGGCTGCGGCAGCTTGGCGTCGCGGGCAGTGCGGTGCCCGCGCAGCTTGCGGACGCGACCGCGCTGTGGCGCTCACTGCTGGCCGGTAAGCGGCTACTGCTGCTGTTCGATGATGCCGTGTCCCCGGAGCAGATCCGGGCCCTGCTGCCGTCGGGGCCCGGTTGTGCCACGTTGGTCACCAGCAGGTCGGTGCTGTCGACACTCGACTGCACGAGTTTCGTTCGGCTACAGCCACTGAGCACCGACGACGCTGTCACGCTGATCAGCCGGCTGGTGGGCGAGCGGCGGGTGTCCGACGATCCCGCCGCCACCGACATGGTCGTCAACCTGTGCGAGCACCTTCCGCTGCTCCTGCGGATCGTGAGCGCCCGGCTGATGGCCCGCCCGTCATGGACGATCCGGGCGATTGCCGACCGCCTCAGCCAGGAACAACGACGCCTGGACGAGTTGCAGGTCGACAACCTGAGCATGCGGGCCAGCCTGGCGGTCGGCCTGCGGGGCGCCGGCGACGACGCGATACGCGGGTTCCCGTTCCTCGGCCTGCTCGGCGTGCCCGAGGTCGACCTCGCGCTCGCCGCGGCACTCGCCGGGAGCACGCTCACCGACACCGAGGCCGCCATGGAGCGGCTCGTCGACGCCCGACTTGTCGACTCCCCGGCGCCGAATCGTTTCCGGATGCACGACGTGATCCGCCTCTACGCCCGCGAGCAGGCCGAACGTCACCTCGCCGACGGCGAGCGGCGGGCTGCCCTCGGTCGTGTGTTGGCCCACTACCTCTCGGTCGCCGAGCAGGCGAGGTTCCTCCTCGATCCGAACGAACCGGTGGACGTCCAGGTCGGCCCGGCTCCCCCCCACCCCGCGGGGTTCAGCCTGCCCGACCAGGAGGCCGCCAGGGAGTGGATCGACTCCAACGCCCCGCACCTGCCCGATGTCATGGCGGGCCTGGCCGCCCGGCCGGAGCACACCGCCGGCGCCGCCCGCCTCGCCCTCCTGGCCTACCCGGCCCTCGCGATCCGCGACCACTGGCCCGAGATGATCCGCCTCGACCGGATCGCGATTCGCGCCGCGCAGGCCTCGGGCCAGCCGGAGGTGGAGGCGTTGGCGCGCAACCACCTCGGCATGGCGTACGGACAGACCAACCAACTCGACGAGGGCCTTGCCGAGTTCCGCACCGCCCTGGAGTTGTGGGAAGGACTCGACGACAGGCACCACACGGCAAAGGTGCTCAACAACCTCGGCATCCTCAACCGCATGCGGGGTGACCTGGCCGAGTCCGCGCGCTGCCACGAGCGCTGCATCACCCTGTTCAACGCTCTGGGCGACAGTAACAACGAGGCGCGCGGCCTCCAGAATCTCGCGGTGGTCG
Organism: Micromonospora sp. NPDC049230; assembly: GCF_040647875.1. NCBI lineage: Bacteria > Bacillati > Actinomycetota > Actinomycetes > Micromonosporales > Micromonosporaceae > Micromonospora > Micromonospora sp. NPDC049230. The sequence continues at coordinate 8,808 of NZ_JBEZCZ010000006.1, read as the reverse complement.
AGCGCCGTCTCGGTCGGTACGCCAACGCGGTCGCCGCCTGTGAGCAGGCAGTCGAGATCTTCCGCTCCCTGGGTGACGACTACCGGCTGGGCCTCACCCTGGGCGCGCTCGCGGACTGCGTCCGGCTGATCGGGCGTCCTCGGGACTCGGTCGCCATCTTTGAGGAGGGCCTGGTCGTCCTGCGGCAGTGCGGCAATCGCTTCGGGGAGGCCCAGCAGTTGTGGGGGCTCGGTCTTGCCCTGGACGACTTGGGTGATCGACTCCAGGCCCGGTCGCACTGGCAGTCGGCCCTCGATGTCCTGCGCGAGTGCGGGTACGTCGACGACGACGACATCAGGGCGATCATGGCGGAGCCGACGCCGAGCCCGCCGGCTGCCATCCGCAACAGCACGTAGCTCCGACAAGGGGCGGGCCTGGCCGCCAACGAGCGAGGGCCCGTTCCCAGAAATCCTGGGAACGGGCCCTCGCCGATGTGGTAGCGGGGACAGGATTTGAACCTGCGACCTCTGGGTTATGAGCCCAGCGAGCTACCGAGCTGCTCCACCCCGCGTCGACTGGTTAACCCTAACCCATCCCGCTCAACGATGATCAGCCGGGGGGTCGGCACCCGTCGTGGGCGCGCCGCCGCCCGCACAAGAAGAAGCCCGCCTCCCCAAGGTGCGGGAGGCGGGCTTCGCTTTGTAGCGGGGACAGGATTTGAACCTGCGACCTCTGGGTTATGAGCCCAGCGAGCTACCGAGCTGCTCCACCCCGCGTCGGCTCGCTAACCGTAGCGCACCACCCCCGGGCCCCGCAAAACGACATCCGAATCCGCCGGTTCGCAGCCCGGCACTGTGGGGTCAACCGAGCCAGGCGTCGATGGCGGCGACCGCGCGGCGACTGTCCGCGTCGACCTGTGTACGCGGGCTGGACCCGGTTCCCCAGCCCTTCTCCCAGAGTGTGGTCACCACGTCGCCGACCCGGATCGCCCGCACCAGCCGCACCAGGACCTGGCACAGCGAAGCCCCCGTCGTGCGGACCGGGAGGGTCCGACGACGGGGGCTCCGCGAGTCGCAGCCGAGGACTGCGGTCAGCCGCCCGCGCTCGGGCTGCCGCTGGGCGACGGTGACGCGCCACCGCTCGGTGCCGCGCTGCCGCTTGGCGCTCCGGTCGGGTTGGCGGCCTGTTGCGCCTGCTGGAACGCGGTCAGCGCCTCGTCCAGGGCCTTGAGCGCGCGGCCGTACCGCTCGAAGTCACCAGAGGTCTGCGCGGCCCGCACCTCGGTGATCGCGGTTCGCACCCGCTCGGCGGCGGTGGCCACCTCACCGGTCGGCGGCGGGTTGCCGGTGCCGGCGCTCGGCGTCGGCGTCGGGGTCGTCGGCGTCGTCGGATTGCCCCCGGTGGTCGGTGGCGGCGACGTGCCCTGCCCGGCTTTCTTGCCCTGCTCCACCAGCTGCTTGATGCCGTCGTTGATGTTGTCGGCGAGCGCCACGAAGGAGCCACCGTCACCGTAGGAGAGCAGCACCTTCTGCAACAGCGGGTACGCGTCCTGCTGGTTGCTCTTCACGTAGACCGGCTCGACGTACAGCATGCCGTCGGCGAAGGGCAACGAAAGCAGGTTGCCGTACTGCACCTGCGCCTGGTTACTGGAGAGCAGGTTGAGCTGCTGACGGATGTTGGCGTTGTTCGTCATCTGCTGGTGCACCTGCACCGGGCCGGAGATCCGGGTCTGATCCGGCAACTCCAGCACCTCCAGCCGGGGATTCCCGTCGACGTACGACCCGGAGATCAGGGCGGCCAGGTTCTGCCGACCGTTCGGGGTGACCGCGGCGGTGAGCTGGAACCGGGGGCTCTCCTGCCCCGGGAACTGGGTGAACAGGTAATAAGGAGGCTGCTTCTGGCCGCTGTCCGGGGCGTCCGGCACCGTCGGCACCTGCCAGAAGTCCTGGGCGGAGTAGAAGTCGCCGGGGTTGGTCACGTGGAACTTGGTGAGCAGGTTGCGCTGCACCTTGAACATGTCCGCCGGATAGCGCAGGTGCTCGGTCAGCTCGACCGGGATGTCCGCCTTGGGCAGCACCAGGTCACCGCCGAACGCCTTGTTCCACGCCTTGAGCACCGGGTCGGTGTCGTCGTACTCGTAGAGCTTCACGGTGCCGTCGTACGCGTCGACGGTGGCCTTCACCGAGTTCCGCATGTAGTTGACGTTCTCCCGGGCCAACTGGAAGGTGCCCCGATTGGTCAACTCGTCGGTGGTCTCGGTCTGTAGGTTGACCCGCTCGGCGTACGGGTAGGTGGCCGCCGTCGTGTAGCCGTCGACGATCCACTGCACGCGACCGCCGACCACCGCCGGGTACGGGTCGCCGTCCAGGGTGAGGAACGGCGCGACCTTCTCCACCCGGTCCCGCGGATTACGCACGTAGAGCAGCTTGGAGTCCTTGTTGACCGCCTCGGAGAGCAGGAAGTTCGACTCCTGCTCCTTGATGGCGTACAGCAGCCGGCGGGCGAAGGAGCCGATCTTGACGCCGCCCTCACCGGTGTAGGTGTAGGACTCGCCGCCGCCCTCGCCGACCGGCCTGTCGAACTCGGCCTTCTTGTTCGGGTCGGCCTGACCGACGATCGCGTAGTCGTCGGGCGCCATCCGCTCGCCGTAGTAGATGCGCGGCTGCTTGGCCGGGATCTGCTCGGTCTGTGAGGAGCACGCCTCCTGGGTCTTCTCGCCGAGGAAGCCGGAGACGAAGAACGGCTGCCCGCCGCAGACCACCTGGTTGGCCGGGGCGGCCACCAGCCCGTACCCGTGGGTGTAGACGGTGTGCCGGTTGATCCAGGTGTTCTGCTGGTCGGTCAGCTCACCGTAGTTGATCTCCCGGACGCCGACCACGTAGTCGGAGACCTTCCCGTTCACCCCGTAGCGGTCGATGTCCAGCTTGGGGCCGAAGTCGTAGAAGCCACGCACCTGCTGGAGCTGGGTGTACGTCTCGCTGACCAACTGCGGGTCGAGCAGCCGCACGTTCGACACCACCGAGGTGTCGGTGGCCAGGTTCGCCGGTGGGGTGAGGTTGTTCGCCGCGTACGGGGTCGTCTGGGTGGCCCCCAGCCCGAACGCCGCCCGCGTCGCGTCGATGCTGCGCTGGATGTACGGCGCTTCCTTGTCCTTGGCGCTCGGCTTGACCTCGAAGGTCTGCACCGCCCAGGGGTAGATGCCGCCGATGGCCACCGCTGACACACCGAGCAGCGCCAGCGAGATCCCCGGCCAGACCAGGTTGCGCATCCAGGCATTGGAGAACACGACGATCGCGATCGCCACCACGATCGAGATGTAGGCCAGGATCTCCTTCGCCGGCAGCAACGCGTTGACGTCGGCGTAGCCGGCGCCGTACAACTTGGCGCCCTCGTTGTATTCCAGCAGCATCGCCCGCCGGTCCAGCACGTACGCGACGGCCTTCAACACCACGAACACCGCGACCAGGCTGCTCAGGTGCGCGCGGGCGGCGTTGCTCATCCGGTCACCGACGCCCTGGAGACGGACCCCGCCGAAGAGGTAGTGCACCGCCAGCGCGCCGATCACGGCCAGCACCACGGCGGTGAAGGCGACCCCGAGCAGGTAACGCCAGAACGGCAGTTGGAAGACGTAGAAGCCGATGTCCACCCCGAACTCCGGGTCCTTGATCCCGAAGTCACCGCCGTTGCGGAAGAGCAGCCACTGGTTCCACCGGTTCTGCGCGGAGAGACCGGCGAAGAGCCCGACCACCGCCGCGACCAGCGCGATCCAGGTGCCGAGTCGCGGGCTCAGCGCCATCCGGTAGCGCTCCAGGGTCGCCTGCTCCACCGAGTGCGGGCGCAGTCGCGGGCGCAACCGGTGGGCCAGCCAGAGGTTGCCACCGACGACCACCGCCATGCCGAGCCCGATGGCGAGGAAGAGCACCAGCCGGGTCAGCAGGACACCGGTGAAGACCTCGGTGTAGCGGACCTCGTCGAACCAGAGCCAGTCCGTCCACGCCTGGACACCCCAGCCGAGCAGGGTGAAGAGCACGAACACCCCGACCAGGACAGCGATGGTGACGCGCCCGCGCCGGCTCATCCTCGGAAGGGGGCTGCTGCTACGCATGACCACTGTTGGCTCCGCACGCTCGATGTGATCGGCTCCGACCAGGCACCCAGAGTACGGGGTGTTCCTGAGCGTGTCGGGGCACGGTCACACCGGTCAGCAGCGGGTCGGCTGACCCCCCGCGCGCAACGTCTCCAGAGCGGTCATCGCCTCGTCCAACGAACCCACCCGCAACAACGGCAGACCCGGCTGCGGATTGCGGACGGCCTCGGCGCAGTTGTCCGCCGGCACCAGGAACACCTTGGCGCCGGCACGCTTCGCGCCGACCAACTTCTGGGCGATCCCGCCGATCGGGCCGACGGTGCCCTCGTCGTCGATGGTGCCGGTGCCGGCGATGACCTGGCCGCCGGTGAGGTCGGCCGGGGTCAGCTTGTCGACGATCCCCAGGGCGAACATCAGACCGGCGCTCGGCCCGCCGATGTCACCCAGGTCGATGCCGAGGGTGAACGGGTGCGGCTGCTGCTGGTCGATCTCGACGCCGATCCGCGGTCGGCCGTCCTGCTCGCGACTTGTCACCGTCGCCGTGGCCGCCGCCCCGTCCCGGACGTAGGCGATCGTCAACGCCGTGCCCGCCGGCTTGGCCCGCACCAGCTCGGTGACCTTCGCGGCCACCGGCACCGGCTGACCGTCGACCGCGGTGATCACGTCGCCGGCCTTCAGCGTCCCGGCCGCCGGGCCGTCCCCGGCCACCGTCTTGATCACCACCTGCACCGGAAAGCCCAGCTCCCGCAGCGCGGCGGTCTCCGCGCTGGTCTGCGACGCCTTGAAGTCCTCCGCGTTGCGCTGCTCGACCTGCTCGGTCGACTCCCCCGGCGGGTAGACCAGCTCGCGCGGCACCACCGCCTCGTCGTCGGAGAACCAGCCGGCGATCGCGCCGCGCAGCCGCACCGTGGGCTGCACCCCCACCGTGGTCAACCGCAGCTGGCCCGCCGAGGTCGAGGTCTCCCGTCCGGAGACCTGGATGACCTCCTTGCCGTCGGCCGTGCCGAGGGTGTTGACCGTCGGGCCCGGACCGAGCACCACGTACGGGATCGGCACCCGCAGCACCCCGATGCTCAGCAGGGCGGTGAACAGGGCACCGAGCAGGACCGTCAGGCCACGACGTCTCATGCCGCAGAGCGTACCGACCGGCCGGACGCCTCCTGCCGGATGCGCCACGCGACTTCGCCCTCAGCGCAATGCCAGCGGCGGCGACCTGGGGCGCGGTCCGCGTACCGTAGACGTCGTGCCTGATATTCCGTTCGGTTTCGCGCTCCCGGGTGGGCAACCACCAGACCCCAACGATCCCGCGCAGATGCAGCAGTTCATGTCGCAGTTGCAGCACCTGCTCTCCGCGCCGGGCAGTGGTCCGGTCAACTGGGACCTGGCCCGGCAGGTAGCGGCCAGCCAGCTCGCGGCCGCCGGCGACCCGGCGGTGTCACCGTATGAGCGCAACGCCGTCGAGGAGGCGCTGCGCCTGGCCGACCTGTGGTTGGAGCCAGCCTCGGCATGGCCGTCGGGCATCCAGTCACCTGTCGCCTGGAACCGCAATGAGTGGATCTTCAAGACGCTCGACGTGTGGCGCAAGCTCTGCGACCCGGTCGCCAGCCGGATGGTCGGCGCGATGGGCGACCTGGTGCCACCGGAGGCGCGCGCCCAGCTCGGGCCGATGCAGTCGATGGTGGCCACCCTCGGCGGCGCGCTCTTCGGCGGTCAGCTGGGTCAGGCCCTCGGCTCGCTCGCCGCGGAGGTGCTCTCCGCCGGCGACATCGGGCTACCGCTCGGCCCGGCCGGCACGGCCGCGCTGATCCCGGCCAACATCCGCGCGTACGGCGAGGGCCTGGAGCTTCCCGAGGACGAGGTCCGCCTCTACGTGGCGCTGCGCGAGGCCGCCCACCAGCGGCTGTTCCAGCACGTCCCGTGGCTGCGCGGGCACGTGCTCAGCGCCGTCGAGATGTACGCCTCGGGCATCCGGGTCAACCGGGACGCGATCGAGGAGGCGATGGGCCGGGTCGACCCGACCGACCCGGAGTCGATGCAGGCGATCGCCCTGGAGGGCATCTTCACCCCGGAGGACACTCCGGCGCAGAAGGCCTCCCTGGCCCGACTGGAGACCGCACTCGCCCTGGTCGAGGGCTGGGTCTGCCACGTCGTGGACAGCGCCGCCAGCGACCGGCTGCCCAACGTCGTCCGGTTGGGCGAGGCGTTCCGCCGCCGCCGTGCCGCCGGTGGCCCCGCGGAGCAGACCTTCGCCGCACTCGTCGGATTGGAGCTGCGCCCGCGCCGACTGCGCGAGGCCGCGGCGCTCTGGGCCGCGCTCACCGAGCACCGCGGCATCGAGGGCCGCGACGCCGTCTGGGGTCACCCGGACCTGCTCCCCTCGGACGACGACTTCGCCGACCCGGTCGCCTTCGCCATGAACGACATGGACCTGAGCGAGCTGGACAGCTTCGACTTCAGCGCCCCCGGCGGCGCGGAGGAGAAGGCCCCGGGCCAGCCCGACAAGACCGACGACGAGGGCGACGCCAAGCCCTGACGCCAGCGCCCGGGTGCCCGCCCCGATCGACAGCGGGCACCCGTCGGCACGGCGGGCTGGTCAGGTGGGTCGGCGCGAGCCCGAGAGAAGAGCGCGTGTCGCTTCCCAGCCCTCGAAGGCCGGGTCCAGCGTCGCCAGGTCTGCCGGGCCGCGCAGCCGTCGCCACCCGGCGGTGACCGCCACGTCGCCTGGTGCGGGGGCACCGGAGCGAACGTCAGCCGCCACCGTCGTTTCCAGGTCGAGCGCGGGGAGCCAGCTCGGCACCGGCAGTCGCACAGCCACCCCGAGTAGGCCCGGACCGCCACCCTCGACCGGAGCCACCGCGACCGGTCGGGTGGTGAGCGGGCGCAGCAACTTTCCGACGGTCAGTGCGGGTAGGTCGGGCACGTCGCTGGCGAGCACGGCTGCCTGGTCGTAACCCTCCAACGCGGCGAACACGGCGTTCGGCGTCGGCTCGGCCACCTCGTACACGGCTGTGCCGGGCCACACCAGCGCATCGGCCAGGGCACGATCGGCCGGCGTCACCGCGACTGCGGTCTCCACCTCGTTGAGCGTGGCGAGCAGGTCGACGACGTCCTCCGCGAGAGCCGCTCGCCACTCCGCCAGGTCGATACCGGGCGGCGACCAGTGCACCGGCCCCAGTAACGCCACCACCACCCGTCGCGCCATCCCCCGACCCTAGCGCCCTGTCCCGTACGGCCGCCTGACCCCACCCTGGCGCGGCTCGACCACATGATCGACTCGGGTTCATTGACGTCGCGGTGTCCCGGCGGCCTGGACAGCGCGGTATTCAGGAAGGCGAGTGGATCTAGGCGCATGCCCCAGCCAGCGGCCGGCGCTCGGAAGGTTCGACACGCTACGGCCAGCGGCTCGGCGGGCAGGCAGAATCAGGTCGGGACCGGGGCGCAGGAGGCGGCGGCGACACCTTCGAGGTAGCCACGGGCGCGTTCCGCTTTGGGGTAGCGACCGACCAGCGCCCAGAACCGGGCGTTGTGGCTGGGCACGATCAGGTGCGTCAGCTCGTGCAGCAGCACGTAGTCGATCACCCAGTCGGGCATTTCCTGAACGCGGTGCGAGATCCGGATGCTGCGGTCGGCCGGCGTGCACGAGCCCCACCGGCCGTTCTGGTTGGTGACCCACCGGACGCTGGCCGGGACCGCCTTCGTGGCGTACCCGGGGAGGTAGAGGTCGATGAGCCGGGTGGCACGGGCCAGCAGCTCGGCGTCGGAACGCGCCAGGCGCCCCTCCCGGGCGGCGAGCCGGGCGAGCATCCGGTCGACCCACTCGCTCTCCTCGGCGCGGGAGAACTGGTCGGGGATGAGGACGACGACCCGCTCGCCGTCACGGTACGCAGACACCGTGCGTCGCCGACGCTGACTGCGCCGCACCTCGACGACAGGCTTGCGCGTCCCCGCCATCACTGGCCCGCGCAGCCTCGGCTACGTGTCACGAAGGAAAGCTAATGCCCTCTGACCAGGGGTCCGCAAGAGTCAACCACCCGACACGCGCCCGGAAAATGGTGATTGGTCGTCAGGTGTCCCGAAAATTTCTTGAGCGCGACGCCATCGCACCGTCTCGTCACCCTTGGTGAACACCGACGGCACCGGTACGCGCCACTCCTCCACCGTAGGTGATCACGATGGCGGATGCCGCCGCGGGGGCACTCGCACGGGTGGCTGTGGGGGTTTGGTCGGCGTGTCCCTGCCAAACTGACTTATCCGACCTATTTCGCCATGCACACTCTCGACGTCGACTTGCTCACAGTGTCGATGCACAGCTGACATGGAGCCGCCCAGACCTGGGTAGGGTCCGCGGACCAGCGGTCACGAAGGTGGCCGTGGAGTGAGACCCAGCGCCGGCGCCCCGTGTGGCCCGCCGCCGGGCACCCCGCCGGGACGGCATCGACCGGCGGACGAGACGAGGAGGGCACCGTGGCCGACCAGGCCCAGACGACCTACAACGGTTACTGCGTGAAGTGCAAGGAGAAGCGGGACTTCGAGGGGCACGTGGAGGTCTCGAAGACCGGTATGAACATGGCCAAGGGCAAGTGTCCGGTATGCGGAACAACAGTGAACCGCATCCTGGGCAAGGCCAAGGTCTGACCCGAACGAGTGACGGGGGCGGGGCTCGAGGACACCACCGCGTCTCCGCTGGCCCCCGCCGCGGAGCGGGGCATCACGGACGCCAACGAGCGCGACGACCTGCCCAA